>NZ_JBFRVF010000001.1:0-12241 GCF_041475025.1 Vibrio sp. 10N.222.49.C12
TCTACCGCATAAACAGGCAGATCAAAGCTGAGCTCGTTGTTACCACGGGCATCTTGATGGTCCAACGCTTCAATGAGTGTGAACGTGTATTCACCTAATATGGTGCTAGAAAAACTCAGCGTAAATACCGTGGTTTCGACATTCGTCGCACTAGTAGTAAAACCAATGTAGTCACCCGACCCTGTCGGCTCTTCACGTAACTCAACGGCTAAACCGTTCGATTTAAGATCATCGTTAGTATTGAATTCCGTTGGTTCAATTCGGAAACGAACCACATCATCACTTTGGTTGGTAAATGTGATGGTTTGAGTGGAGCTCACCGCGCTGCCACTAGGAGCGGAGCCATCAGTCAGATTTGTTTCAGAAAGGGTTACGCTTGGAATAACGTCAATCGTAGGGTTATCACCATCAGTAATCGTCAGCGTTACGGTAGAAGTCAGAGAATCGTTATCGAAGTCACTTGAAGTCACCACAATCGACTTCACGATGTCTTCGCTCGTTGTGTGGTCTAAATTACGATTTGGCTCAAAGCGTACTTCTCCTCCAAGAGTGATATATAGCTCGCCTTCCGTGAAGCTAAATTGCTGTTCGCCTGAAATGCTTTGATCCAGTGTGTTTACGACACCGTCATAAGTAAACTGAGTGATTGTCGCGCCGTCAGCACTTTGCGTTGGCATCACATCGATCATATTGGTCGTTACAATACCACCAGCCAAATCAGCAACATTCGGTTCAACGATATCTAATGTGCCGTCTTGCATGATTTGAACATCATCACCGATGGTCACATTCAGTTGCGAAACCAATGAATCATCGCCGTCTGTGTCAACCGCATAAACAGGTAGATCGAAGCTCAGATCGTTATTATCTAAACCATCCGCATGGTCTAACGCTTCAAGTAAGGTAAAGGTGTATACACCCAAAGTACTTGTAGAGAAAGTAATCGTGAATACAGGAACTTCAGCGTTCGAGCCATCAGTAATAAAGCCTATGTAAGTACCTGGATTAGCCGAATCTTCTTTAATCTCTACCGTAAACCCATTGGACGTCAGAGCACCACCGACATTGAACTCGGCTGGTTCAATACGGAAACTTGCTACATCGTCGCTGCCTGCGGTAAAGGTAATCGTCTCGGTTGCGCTAACTGTACTTCCGCTGGGAGCAGAGCCGTCAGCAAGGTTGGTTTCTGAGAGAGTAACAGGCGGGATCAAATCAATGATTGGATCTTGGCCGTCAGTGATACTTAGCTCAAGCGATGAAGTGTCAGTGTCTCCATCACCATCTTCAGCTAAAAACGAGAACTGTTTGACGAGAGTTTCACTGCTTGAGTGGTCGATATCACGAGCGACTTCAAAACTAAAATCGCCATTTAGTGAGATGGTTACAACACCCTCAGTAAAACTGAATGTTTGAACAGCATCTGGCAGCAAGCTCTGATCTAGTGAGTAATCAACACCATCATAGTTAAACGATTGAATTGTCGAGCCATCAGCGCCTTCGAAGTTGAACAGATTATACGAAACAATGGTATCGCCCGCTAAAGTCGGTTCCGTGACTGACTCAACTTTATCAACTAGCTCAACAACATCATCTGTGACATTAACGAGAATCTCTGCGGCTTCTGGTGTACTCGAACCGCCAGATAGTGCAGAACGATCTCCATCTGCATCAACGGCATAAATAGGCAGAGCAAAGGTCAACAACGCGTCTTCAGCACCTTGGTGAGAAAGCTCTTCGTACAGAGTGAATTCATAGTTCCCCAATGACGGACTATCAACTTTAACGTCAAAGACCGTAATTCGAGAACCATTGACTTCAACATAGCCTTCGTAAGTTCTTACACCGTTAGTTTCACCAATAAGCTCAAGCAATACGGCTTCGCCACTAGACGTTAAAGAACCAGCAGTATTAAACTCCGTCGGCTCAAGCTCGTAATGATCGATGATGTCGCTTTCGAAAATATCGGCAGTGATACTTCCGCTCCCCGCTACAGGCGCTGTTCCCTCTTGTGAGCCACCAATGATGCCTGCTTCATCGACACTAATACTGTCGACATTGGTAATAACTGGGCTATCGCCATCAGTGATAACAATATTGATGTTATTGGTTACGACATCTTGGTCAAAATCGGTAATCGTGATCGGTAAATCGAACGTCAGTGAATCGGTACCCACTTGTTCGATTGGATTAAATTGCTCGAATTTATAAGTACCATCGGTATCTAGCGAGATAGTAAGAACAACCTCACCTCGGCCTTGAATGGACAAAGTGATCGTTGTCCCATCATCAGATAGCCTTGCAAGCGTATTTTGATTATCGCTGAGCAACCCATCAAACTGGTCCAGTGCACCAGCATCAAATACAGCTGATTGAAGATTATCACTACCAATATTGGAGAACGTTCCTTCAATTGCTGCACTGCTAGTTTCTACGTTACTGATATTCACACTTTCAGCAGACGGATCGCCCCCATCAACCACGGCAACTTGCGCATTAATTGGTGTTGCTAATGGGTTTCCGGCGGTGTCTTCACCTTGAATATCAAAAGTGATGTTAATTTGATCGCCTGTATAGGAAACCTGACCGCCACCAACAGACGTTACGTGATCAATTGGTTGAGAAATCGTTGTGGTCAATGAAAGCTCAGCGTTGTTTCCAACACTAACAACATCGATGTCGATGCGTAATACTTCATCGGTGCCTTGAACACCAATGATAGAGTTCGTCGCCGCATCATAAGTAAACGTAACGGGTTGACCACTTGAAGTAATATCACTGTTTAGCTCTGTGAGTAGCGAAGCGAGAGACAGTGCTTCTGGAACAAAAGAATCAGGGGAGAGCGCTAAACTACCAGCAATGATAGTTTCTGTCGTCGTGATAGATTGAGGATAAGTATTATCAGATATCGAGCCTTCAGTAAGAGCTTCACTGATTGATTGGTCGCCTGATGAACGAGTGATCGACCTGAACTCTTCTCTGTCTTCATCAACCGTTTGTTCTGCTAGACCAGCGGTTTCAAAGAATGTCGATGGCTGAGTCTGTGTGTAGTTGTAATCAATAGTGACAAAGCCGGAGTTTGCAGAACCTTGTCCAGCACCAGCGGCCGTTGCCTCTAGGATTTGAGTCGGATCGGCACCACCTAAAATGGCTTCTTGAATTGCAGCAAGGTCGTCTTCGGTGAAGGTTTCTGCGTCCGCTTGCTGTAAGTCAAAATTAACCTCACCGGCTATTGGGGCGTCTACCCATGCAGCGTTGTCATCAACACAACCGACACAATTCTCTGCAACTGGAATTGAATCATTCTGCACACCTAATACAAGTTCTGACTTGTTGGCCGTAATCACGATCTCATTTTCACGGATGATATCGCCAATTGAAATTTTTCTTGCGCTGCCGTCTGGCTTAACGACCACAACATGTCCACTAACTGCCTCAACTACAGCAACCTGGCGTGAAACTTCGATATCCATATATCCCCCGTAGTCACAAAACACTGCTCTCGAGCGCTGTGAAAATTATTGGTAATAACAATTTCAGGTTTCACTTGAATACATACTTAGCTCTCATCAATGACAATCCATTGTTACGCCTAACTGGCCTGAAATGAGAAAGTATTTCACCTGTTTTTTTATAGTTTACTTACTCTTAAGACTAGTCTTCCCCATAAAAAATGCCATGTCTGTGCTAAGAGGCGCCTTTTCACAAACCGAGGGATTCTTGTTGGAGTTTGAATAACTTAGTTAAAAGTTAGTATGGTATTGATTTATATGCAAATAAATTCACAATGTAATTACACCTCATTATTTATAATATATACAGCAATAAAGTTGATAAATCATTAGCAAATATGGGGTATTGATTGAGGCTTTCTATACGTCCACAGTAAAGCAGAAGTAATTACCATTTGTGAGACAATAACCAGAGGATAGGTGGTGGAGTTTGTATCAAAAACAATAAAATAAGTTGCATAAAATGTATATGTCGGAATTTTAACCAACTGATAAACAACAGCTCCCCTCTTCAATTTGGTCACAGGTTGTTTTCTGGAAGTGACAAAAAAAGCCCACTAAGTTGAAACTTAGTGGGCTTTAAAATCAGTATGTAGCGTTACGCTTTTAACAATCAAACACTATGATTTAGCGAGGCGATTTGCCGTCCAAACATAAAGCAGCTCAAGTGCGATAGTTGCACCAGCCAGTGCTGTAATCTCGCTTTGGTCATACGCTGGAGAAACTTCTACAACGTCCATACCAACCATGTTGATGCCCTGCAAACCACGGATAATTTTCAGAACTTTATCTGAATTCAAACCGCCGCATACCGGAGTACCTGTACCCGGAGCAAAAGCAGGATCCAGACAATCGATATCAAACGTTAGGTAAACTGGCTTATCACCAACAATGCCTTTCACTTGAGCAATGATCTCGTCCACGCTCATGTCGTTCGCTTGCATCGCGTTAATAACGTTAAAGCCGTGTCCTTCCTGCTTGTACTCTGTACGAACACCAATTTGCACTGAATGTTCAGGCGAAATTAAACCTTCATTTGGCGCATGGTAGAACATAGTACCGTGATCGTAACGACTGCCCTGACTGTAAGTGTCAGTGTGCGCGTCGAAGTGAATCAGAGCCATCTCACCGAACTTCTTGCCGTATGCTCTTAACAAAGGCAGTGTAATGAAGTGATCGCCACCTAATCCAAGCAATGTTTTACCGCTATTTAAAATCGCATCAGCCGCCGCTTCTAAACGTTGAGTTAGGTCTTCTGCATCACCGCAATCAAACACAAGGTCGCCAGCATCAATGACCGAGGTGTGTTCAAATACATTGAAGTCCCAAGGGAATTTTTTACCTTCCCACGCCAAGTTTACTGACGCACGACGAATCGCATCAGGTCCCATACGAGCACCCGGACGACCAGACGTCGCCATATCTAACGGCGCGCCCAACACAACCACATCAGCATCGTTATCAATTGGGTTCTGTACCAATGGACGACGCATAAACGTCATCGCATTGGAATACAGCGAGTAATCTGGTTTCGTAAATAGATCGTTCATTAAAAATCCTCAAGATAGGTGTAACCCATCAAGCCTTGCTCTAACTCTTCAAGTACGCTTTGCTGTTCTTGAGCTGGCACTTTCGCCGTGACCAATTCTTTGTAGTTCTGACGAATTAGGTCCATATCGATATGAACATAACGCATCATGTCTTCTACTGTGTCGCCTTCGTTGATGTAGTCGATATTCGCTTGACCACTTTCATCAACATTCACCACAACACTGTGCGTATCACCAAATAGGTTATGCATATCACCCAAGATCTCTTGGTATGCGCCTACTAGGAAAAAGCCCATCAGGTAAGGTTCGTCTGGGTTCCATGCTGGCACTGGCAACGTTGTTTCAATGCCCTGGCCGTCAACATACTGATCGATCGTACCGTCAGAATCACATGTGATATCCAGTACTACCGCGCGTCGCTCGTCCGCATTGTCCAAACCACTTAGAGGCAATACAGGGAACACCTGATCGATACCCCAAGCATCTGGCAACGATTGGAACAAAGAGAAGTTCACGAAAAACTTATCAGCCAAACGCTCACTCAACACATCCAAAATTGGACGGTGGTAACGGTTCTTTGTGCTCATGCGAGTGCTAAGCTCGTAGTTAATACGTAAAGACATTTGCTCTGCCCAAGCACGGTGCTGAAGGTTCAGCATGCCTGTCGCAAATTGGTTGTGTGCTTCTGCGATATCACTTTGCGTGTCGTTGTAGATCTCAATCAGCGCGCGGTCATCATTACCTGCATCTAACTCCAAGAAGTTCTTCCACATGTTGTTTAGCAACAGTGGTGCGTCTGCTTCTGGCGCAGCCATATCTTCCGGTGAGTAGCTTTCAGTACCAATCACGTTGGTGATCAACACAGCATGGTGCGCAGTTAGTGAGCGACCAGACTCCGAAATAATCACAGGTTGTGGCTGATTGTAGAGTTTACAAATATCCCCTACTGTCATCACGATGTTACGAGCGTACTCAAGCAAGCCGTAATTCATTGAGTTTGAAGATTGGCTACGCGTGCCGTCGTAATCGACTGCCAAGCCACCACCAACATCTAAGAACTTCAGTTGAGCGCCAATATCACGCAGTTCACAGTAGAAACGAGCCGCTTCACTCACGCCATTTCGCACATCACGAATATTCGCCATTTGCGAGCCAAGGTGGAAGTGTACTAGCTCTAGAACATCTAGCTGGTCTTCTGCTTTCAAGCGTTCAATAACGGTCAATACTTGTGATGCAGACAAACCGAATTTCGACTTCTCACCACCACTTGCTTGCCATTTACCTGCACCTTGAGAAGCAAGACGAATACGTAAACCCAAACGAGGTTTTACGCCAAGTGCTTTCGCTTCAGAAAGAACAAGATCAAGCTCAGACAACTTCTCTAGAACGATAAAGACTTTGTGGCCTAGCTTTTCGCCAATCAGCGCAAGACGGATGTATTCTCTGTCTTTGTAACCGTTACACACGATCACAGAGCTCGCTTTTTGAGCCAGCGCCAATACCGCTAATAGTTCAGGTTTGCTGCCCGCCTCTAGTCCTAGCTGCTTTTGCTCTAATTGAGCTTGGCTCGCTAAGATCTCATCAACCACTTCTTTTTGTTGGTTAACTTTAATCGGATAAACAAGTAGGTAACGATTGTCGTACTGATATTCGTCGATCGCTTGGTTAAATGCGTTACAGATATTGTGCACACGTTGATGCACTATTTGAGGAAAACGCACAAGAGCAGGTAAACCAATATTTCTTTGCTCTAACTGTTTTACGATCTTACTTAGTGGGACTTGATGATCCGTCTCGCTCGGTGAAACATACACCTCACCGTTATCATCAATTCCATAAAAACCTTGGCTCCAGTGCTTTACATTATACTCAGCACGGATGCGTTCCAAATTAACCGAATTTTCCAATTCTAGAGACCTCACACTATAGGGCCATCGACAGAAGATACCTCTTTGGAATAGCGAGGTATAACCCAACAAAAAGCGTTCAAAAACGATTTGTTGGCTGCATTAACCGATATTATTAAGAGCGAGTCCAACCATTGATATTTGTGGTGACGATTACGTTTTTTTATCGACAGATCGACTTAAAATGACAGGTAAGGAATTACAAGGTTTTAGGGTAAAAAACAGGCTGAAGCGCATTAAATATAAAGCAATTTCTCACATTAAATTAGGGAGAAAAAATGTGCAGAAACCAAAAGATTTTCAGTAAATTGAGTGAGGTTAAGTCAGAGTTGTGACAAATATAAGCACTTCACAATCTGAACTCTCGCTATCACCAACACAGCTTGTGTCCCGCGATTCGATGCCGATAAACACTTCATTCTTCCTACTAGAACTCGCTCACTTCAATGTTGTAACCGCTTAATTTTTGAACTTTTCTCGCGCATATCTTGTATTCGGTTCAATCTTCTTGTAATTTTAACTGACCAACCAATCGGTCAGCCTTCGAATTTAGGGGATACTATGAGCCATAATCTAGACCTTGAACCAAACACGTCGAGCACCAACGACATGGATCAAATATTCAACCGACAACAAGATCACTACCGTAACAACGTTAATCCAACACTTGATCAGAGACGAAATAATCTCTCAGTCTTGAAAAAACTATTAATGCGCTACCAAGAGCAGTTAATTGAAGCGGTATCAGAAGATTATGGCCATCGAGCAGAGCACGACAGCTTAATTGCTGACATCACCCCTTCCCTACACCAGATCAATTACAGTGATAAAAACCTGAAGAAGTGGTTGAAGCCTTCACGTCGAAAAGCCGGCTTGATGCTAACGCCAGCCAAGATTACTGTGCATTATCAGCCAGTAGGTGTGGTTGGTATCATCGTGCCTTGGAACTTCCCAGTCATGCTCTCTTTAGGCCCTCTGATCACAGCGTTAGCAGCGGGCAACACGGCGATGCTCAAGATGTCGGAGTTTACTCCAGCGACCAACCGAGTTTTAAAAGCGATGTTGGCCGAAGGCTTTAGTGAAGATCAGGTTGCGATTATCGAAGGCGAAGCTGACGTTTCCGCTAAATTTAGCCAACTGCCGTTTGACCATATCCTTTTCACAGGCTCAACCGCTGTGGGTAAACACGTTATGAGAGCAGCGGCTAACAACTTAACACCAGTTACCTTGGAATTAGGCGGCAAATCTCCAACCATCATTGCCCCTGACTTTGATGTAGCTGACGCTGTTGAACGTATCTTGTTTGCCAAGAGTCTAAACGCTGGCCAGATATGTGTAGCGCCTGATTACATCTTATTGCCGCGAGAAAAATCAGACGAGTTCATCACAGCCTATAAGCGTTATTTCAAGAAGCTTTATAAAGCCGGTATTGAGAGCAAAGACTTAACCTCAGTGATCAACATGCGCCAATACAATCGCTTGAAAGGTGTCATTGAAGACGCACAAGCCAAAGGCGCGGTTATTCACACGGTAACCGAACAAGCACAAGACGATGTAAACCACAGAATGACGCCGCACCTTCTCACCGAAGTGAACGATGAGATGCTCGCGATGCAAGAAGAGCTGTTTGGTCCTGTTTTGCCTATCGTGCCTTATGATTCCATCGAAGAAGCAATCAATTACATCACAGAGAGAGAACGCCCACTGGCTCTGTACCTAATGAGCCATAATAAAGAAACCCAAGACAAGCTTTTATCAGACACGCACTCTGGCGGCGTGTGTATTAATGATTCTTTGGTGCATGTGGCTGCAGAAGACGCACCATTCGGTGGCATCGGCCCTTCAGGCATGGGACACTATCACGGCATTGAGGGCTTCAAGACCCTTAGCCATGCCAAAACCGTTCTAAGTAGAGGAAAAATCAACTTCACCAAGTTAATGCATCCTCCTTACAACAACCCAATCAAGAAACTGATGTTCAAAGTACTCAATAGATGATCACCAAAAGACAAAAAATCCTAGATGCTGCACTCCTGCTCTTCTCTCAACAAGGGCTAGAGGGCACATCTACCGGACAAATAGCGAAAACAGCCGGCGTGGCAAAAGCGACGTTGTTCCACCACTTCGAGAATAAATCTCTATTGATTGATGAACTGTTTCGCGAGCTGAAGTTAGAGCTATTCTCGACCCTTCAACCGCACACTGATGTGGCAGTAGAAGATCGCTACCAAGCCTTTAAGTTCATGTGGTTCTCAGGGATTGAGTGGGCATTAGAGAATCCAGTTGCGATGAAGTTCTTCACCAATGTTCATTTCGACCCAACGACTCAAACTCGAGAAATGATTGTTTCACAGATGTTCGCATCGCTAGACGAGATCATTTTGAAAGGGCAACAAGATGGTGAATTGATGGTGTTGGACATTAACCTTGTTAGACACTTCATTCATAGCCACTTTCTGATTTGTGCAAACTGGCTGATTGAACAAAGCGAGTCTCCACCAGAGCAAACATCGAAGTACATCAACGATAGCTTTGATATGTGTTGGCGCGCCGTTGGTGGGCAAACCAAGTAGCTTTAAGCCCAAGGCCCTAAGCTCTAAGCTCTAAGCTCTAAACCCAAAGATATAAGTTCTAGACTCAACTGATTTCCAATAATGATCACTAAAGCGCCACAAAGGCGCTTTAATTATTTGAACACAATTTAATCACTTGGACATCGACTCAAAGCAGATATTGGCGTCAGCTTTACGTGAATACCAAGGAGCTTTTATCTTAGTCAGTCATGACTTGGATTTTGTTGAGGAGGTCGGCGTTAGCCAAAATCGTATTCAGCTTTAACCTTGATATCAACAGCCACTGAGCGTAGATAGGCGAGTATTGTTGCGGATACTCGCCTTTCTCGGTTGAGACAAGTAAACTACGCGCCTCGAACATCTATTCATAAGGCTAAGGTTTGCATACTCTAGAACAATTAAAATCAGGGCAACTTAAAGGTATTAAGCGTCTAAAACTATCAGAAGGTCTCACAGAGTTCCCTCTAGAAATCATAGAGCTTGCAGATTCTCTTGAGATCCTAGACCTTTCAGGTAATCAGCTGTCAGACCTACCAGCCGAGTTATCAAAGCTAACTAACCTGCGTATTATCTTCGCGTCGAATAACCTGTTTACGCACCTGCCTGATGTTCTAGGGTCACTTCCTAAGCTCGAAATGGTTGGCTTCAAAACCAACCAAATCAAAACCGTTAGCGAACAATCTCTGCCGACTCAACTACGTTGGTTAATCCTGACCGACAATGAGATTGAGGCCCTGCCTAGCTCACTAGGTGAAAGACCGCGACTACAGAAACTGGCATTGGCGGGTAACAAGATTCGCGTGTTACCAGAAAGCATGGAAAACCTATCCAACCTTGAGCTAGTTCGCCTGTCTGCAAACCAGTTGACTGAATTCCCAGAGTTCCTTATCAAGCTACCAAAACTGGCTTGGTTAGCGTTTGCGGGTAACCCGTTTTGCAAACACCCTAGCAGCTTAGATAGCGTGCCTGCGGTTAGCTCTCAAAGCTATTCACTGAATCAAGTACTTGGCCAAGGCGCATCTGGCGTGATCTCGCATTCAAGCTGGCTAAACAGCGACTTCGATTTTCCACAGGAAGTGGCGGTTAAAGTGTTTAAAGGCGAAGTCACCAGTGACGGCTACCCACATGATGAACTGGAAGCGTGCTTGCAGGCTGGACACCATAACAACTTGGTAAAATCTATCGCCCAAGTAGAGGAACAAGATTACCTAGCTTTGGTGATGGAACTCATTCCAAACAGCTACTACAACCTAGGGCTACCACCAACACTCGAGACTTGCACGCGTGATACTTTCCCAGAAGGTTTCGAACTTTCAATTGCTCAAATCAATAGCATTACAGAGCAGATGATTGATGTGTTTGAACACCTTCATGCCAACAAGGTCTGTCATGGTGATCTATACGCTCACAACACTTTGGTTAATGAACAAGGTCAGATGATCTTTGGCGACTTTGGAGCGGCAACTATCTACGGCTACCTAACTGAAGCACAGCAACAAGGCATTCGTCGTATCGAAGCTCGCGCATTAAAGTACTTTATTGAAGACCTACTGACGATTTGTGCAAAGCAAGATCAAGACAGCGAGCTTTATAGTCAACTAGCGAACTTCAAAGCTTAATGGCTTAATAGCTTAATAGCTTAATAGCGCGTTGATTAGAAGTACTCGGTCGAATTGAAAACAACAAAGCCAACATCACTGTTGGCTTTGTTGTTCTTGGAATATCACTAATTTTAATGGACAAGCAAGGTTGGCTAAAAGGGATTAACGCTCAGCCTGCACCAATTTCAGATACGAGTGCAGCTCACCATTTTTATATTCCACTGCAGAGTGAATATTAAGATCAGCACGAGCCACAACAGCAAACTGGTAGTGGTTCTCACCCTTCAGAATCTCGACGTGTAACAAACCATCTTTTAGTTGCCACTGCCCTGTTGTTTCAAATCGGTCGAACAAACGATATTCAATCAAAGAACCGTCAGCATTGAAGTGCACTTCAGTGATGTAACCGCCGGGACAGCTCTTCACCCAAACTCGATTCTCGATATCACTGACAATGAAGTCACGCTTGGTATCACGCCACGCTAGAAAGCCTTCGCTATCATAAAGAGCAATGTCGAGATCAGTTCTAGAGATTAACGGCTGCTCATTTTGCTCACGACAATAAAGTTGAAGCAAAATTTGCTGAACTGTTTCGCTCTGTAATTCACTCATTGTGGCTTCCCTTTATCATTGCTCTGCGTTAGACGCAGTATTGATCAACAAATTCTATTTAAAGCGGGCTACACAAGCTCGTAAGAAACCACATACAGTTGAGAGATACCCGGGTAGATATCTTGAATCACGTCTTTCAGTACTTGCAGCGTCATGTTCTCTTGCTGAGCATGGAACTCACCTAAGTCATCAAACAAAATTGGCTCAACGCTGATGATCTTAAGATTACAGAACACACGGTCTTGCTCTAGCGTCGATACTTCCACAACACTGCCTGGCTGGTAGTCTCGCTCAGATTCATCACGAATAGTAATCGTCTTCTTGCCAGATAGGATGTCAGTTTCAAAACGTTCGAAGAACGTCATAGTGGTCGGTGCGGTCATTTATTTCGGTCGCTTTACATTTAAAGGTTAGGTAAATGTTTATATACCAGAATGCGTGTTCAAGCGAATAAAAATTAGGTGCGGGATGCGAGATGCGAGATGCGAG
>NZ_JBFRVF010000001.1:12973-218877 GCF_041475025.1 Vibrio sp. 10N.222.49.C12
TGCGAGATGCGAGATGCGAGAGAGTATGGCAAAGCCAAATTACAGGCAATAAAAAAGGAGAACCGAAGTTCTCCTTTTCTTAAACCTTTAAGCTAACTCTAAATTATAGAGATGCTTTCGCTTTTTCAACTAGAACAGCAAATGCTGCTTTGTCGAATACTGCGATGTCAGCAAGAATCTTACGGTCGATCTCGATAGATGCTTTCTTTAGGCCATTGATGAAACGGCTGTAAGATAGACCATTTTGACGAGATGCCGCGTTGATACGTGCAATCCAAAGTTGACGGAATTGACGTTTCTTGTTGCGACGGTCACGGTAAGCGTATTGACCAGCTTTGGTAACTGCTTGGAAAGCTACGCGGTAAACACGTGAACGTGCTCCGTAGTAACCTTTAGCTTGTTTTAGAACTTTCTTATGACGTGCACGAGCTTGTACACCACGTTTTACGCGAGGCATTATGCTTCTCCTAAACTAAACGAATTTATAAACTAAAAAGAATTAAGCGTATGGCATCATACGTAGAACTTGAGCAACTTCACATTTAGGAAGGATCGAGTTCGGACGTAGCTGACGCTTGTTCTTAGTAGTACGCTTAGTCAGGATGTGACGTTTACCAGCGTGCTTAAACTTAATACCACCAGCAGTTTTCTGGAAACGCTTAGCAGCACCTTTGTTGGTTTTCATCTTAGGCATGATGAATAACTCCGCATTGTTGAGTTGTTAATAACATAGTAATTAGGGCGAATAAAACCCCGCAACCTGAGGCTGCAGGGTTCAATTACTTGCAAAGCCGTTAATTACTTCTTTTTAGGGGCCAACACCATGATCATCTGGCGACCTTCAATTCTCGTTGGGAAAGATTCGACTACTGCAAATTCTTCAGTATCCGCTTTCAAACGATTAAGAACGTCAACACCGATTTCTTGGTGAGCCATTTCGCGGCCACGGAAGCGAATTGTTACCTTCACTTTGTTGCCGTCTTCTAGGAAACCAGTCAGGTTGCGTAGTTTTACCTGATAGTCTCCAATATCAGTTCCAGGTCGGAATTTAATTTCCTTGATCTGAACCTGCTTTTGCTTCTTCTTCTGCTCTTTCGCAGCTTTGCTCTTCTCGAAGAGGAACTTACCGTAGTCCATCACACGACAAACTGGCGGCTCGGCGTTAGGGCTGATCTCTACAAGATCCATACCAGCTTCATTTGCAGCTTCCATCGCTTCAGCGATTGATACTACACCAACAGCTTCGCCGTCTGCGCCAGTTAGACGCACTTCACGAACGCCACGAATGTCACCGTTTAAACGGTGCTGGTTTTGTTTGGCCGGTTGTTGGCCACGTCTTCCGCCTTTAATAGCTATTCCTCCAGATTGAGCTTACGGCTTGAAACCTCGGCTTGGATGTATGAAATAAAGTCATCCACTTTAAATTTGCCAAGGTCCTTACCTTTACGTGTACGTACTGCAATTTCGCCGGCTTCCATTTCTTGGTCACCACACACAAGCATGAACGGTACACGTTTCAAAGTATGTTCGCGGATTTTAAAGCCAATCTTCTCATTTCTCAAGTCTGCTTTGACTCTAAATCCACTTTTTTGCAGTTTTTTCGTAATTTCTTGTACATATTCAGACTGTTTGTCTGTAATGCCCATTACAACTGCTTGTTCTGGCGCCAACCACGTTGGGAAGAAGCCAGCGTATTCTTCAATAAGAATACCAATGAAGCGTTCTAGTGAACCTAAAATCGCGCGGTGGATCATAACTGGCGTGTGACGCTCGTTATCTTCACCTACGTAAGTAGCACCTAAACGTTCTGGTAATGCAAAATCGAGCTGCACTGTACCACATTGCCAAGCGCGGTCCAAACAATCATGCAAAGTAAATTCAATCTTAGGTCCGTAGAACGCACCCTCGCCTTCTTGAATCTCGTATGCAATGTCCATTGCCTCTAGCGCTTGCTTAAGGTCAGCCTCTGCACGGTCCCACATTTCGTCTGAACCTACACGCTGTTCTGGACGAGTAGATAGCTTAACAACGATGCTTTCGAAGCCGAAAGTTGTGTAAGTATCGTAAACCATTTCAATACAAGCTTTAACTTCTTGTTGAACTTGGTCTTCAGTACAGAATACGTGAGCATCATCTTGAGTGAAGCCACGAACACGCATAATGCCGTGAAGTGCGCCAGACGGCTCGTTACGGTGACATGAGCCGAACTCAGCCATACGTAGCGGTAGATCACGGTAAGATTTCAAACCTTGGTTGAAGATTTGAACGTGACCAGGACAGTTCATTGGCTTGATAGCGTATTCACGGTTCTCTGAAGAAGTAGTGAACATCGCTTCAGCGTACTTATCCCAGTGACCAGAGCGTTCCCAAAGAACACGGTCCATCATTAATGGGCCTTTAACTTCTTGGTAATCGTACTCAGTCAGTTTTTGACGAATAAATACTTCTAGCTCACGGAAGACAGTCCAACCGTTGTGGTGCCAGAACACCATGCCTGGTGCTTCTTGCTGCATGTGGAATAGGTCAAGCGCTTTACCGATTTTACGGTGGTCACGTTTAGCCGCTTCTTCTAGGCGCACAAGGTGAGCTTTAAGTGCCTTCTTGTCGTGGAATGCAGTGCCGTAGATACGTTGAAGCATCTTGTTGTCACTGTTACCACGCCAGTATGCACCCGCTACGTTAAGTAGAGTGAAGTGCTGGCAGAAGCTCATGTTAGGCACGTGTGGACCACGACACATATCGATGTATTCTTCGTGATGGTACAGGCCTGGACGATCGTCTTTAGAGACGTTCTCGTCCAAGATTTCAATCTTGTAAGTCTCGCCGCGAGCTTCGAATGCGTCGCGCGCTTCCTGCCAGCTAACTTTCTTCTTAACAACCTGGTATTTGGTCTTCGCTAGATCTTTCATGCGCTTTTCGATCTTTTCTAGATCGTCTTGCGTTAGAGAGTGCTCAAGATCGATATCGTAGTAGAAACCGTTATCGATAGTAGGACCGATCGCCATTTTCGCTTCTGGAAAAAGCTGCTTAACCGCGTGGCCTAAAAGGTGAGCACAAGAGTGACGAACGATTTCAAGGCCATCAACTTCATCTTTAGCTGTGATGATTTCTAGGCTTGCATCGTTTTCGATAAGATCACAAGCATCAACACGCTCGCCGTCTACACGACCAGCAATGGTAGCTTTCGCAAGACCAGGACCGATTGATAGGGCAACATCTAGAGTTGATACAGGGTTGTCAAATTGACGCTGACTACCGTCAGGAAGAGTAATAATTGGCATTATTTGTCCTTTACAGTGGTGTTGCACACCAAGCAACACATGAAAATGTTTAATATATGTCTTTCAATCAACGAGTACGCTGATTGGGGATATATGCATAATAAATATACCCACATAGAAGCAAATACAGATGCCACATCTGTGAGTAGCCGAACATTGTAACGAAATTATATGAAATGACAATGTTAGTCCCACAGCGCCACAAAAACTACATAACTTAAATGTCTCTTCTATATAGGACCTTCTAACACCCTAAGCTAACGTTCAATGATTGGTTCTTTGTCTTTATTTACAAACAAAAAAGCCGAACGGTTAAGTTCGGCTATAGAAATCGTACTGTCTTGTCTCTATTAATAGAAAGAGTTACTACTAACAGAGAGAGCAACTACGCACTCATGATTCTTGAGACGGTGTTGCGAATGTCAGAGTCAGCCGCGTTCGCAGGCAGAGTGAACGAGATGTATTGGTCACCGCGGAAACTCAGTGAGCGGTCAATTTCAGCTAAGCAGTGAACCATAGAACCATCTACGATGAATGACAGCTCGATTTCTTTGTTATTCATGAAACCGCCGCTGCGAAATTCAATCTCTTGGTAACAACCCGAACGTGATGCGAAGGTGTTACCTTTCAAGTAGCCCTTCTCTACGTCTGCTTTCACCATTGCCATACCTGAAGCTTCAACACCTTGAATGATTTTCGCGACTGTTGGTAATGGGTGAACAGAGATAAAATCACGGTCTTTAGGGTCAATCGCGAAACCGATATCTAAGTTGGTTTCTACCCAAACATGGCACTGGTTCATTTTTGCGTTCAACGCAGTCACTGGCGTTTCATCATTAAGCTTAAGACGGAATGGCACCAACTTAGTTTCGCCGGGTTGAATCACAAACGGCTCTACGGCTTGAATACGACCGAGTGAAAAGGTTTCGTAACTGGTGCTATCTTCTGTTTCCACTTTAACTTCTGTGTTGAGAACCAAGTTGATCAGGTCGATTTGTTGCTCAACGTCACCACCAACAATGTGAACATTGCCAGACAACTCTCCACCTTGGAAAACTTCAATATTATCTAAGACAGTATCAACCTTTGCTGCACCGATGCCCAACGAGGCCTTTAATTTCTTAAACATATTATTTCCCTTTCTAATTATCTGATTTACGAATAGTTATTGCGTGACAATTTGCGACACTTGCCTCACAGAATCAAGCAATTTGCCCCATCTATGTTGAATAAGGTCACATTGCCCGAGGAAATGTTGAAATCGTGAAAAATTCCGTTACTCTATTTGTATAGTCAAATAAGGTTTCATTATGTCGAAAGCACCGCTCTACCTTCAGATAAAACAGTTCATAGATGACAAGATCAGCAGTGGTCATTGGCCGGTGGGTTATCAAATTACCACCGAACTCGAACTCACCGAGCAGTTCAATGTAAGTAGAATGACGGTCAATAAAGCCATTCGAGATCTTGTGTCTGAAGGTAAGCTCATCAGGAAGCCAAGACTGGGTACTTTTGTTTGTGAACCCGACGAAAAAGCGCAATCTCCGCTGCTTGATATCAACAACATCGCGCAAGAGATCAAAGACCGCGGCCAAACGTATACTAGTCAAGTTATCAAGCACGATAGCATCAAGGCTGATGAAAGCACGGCTACACGGTTAGGTGTGATGATTAACGCAGAAGTGTTCTATAGTGAAATCATACACTTTGCGGACAACGCACCGATTCAATTGGAAGCGCGCTGGGTGAACTCTCAAGCCGCTCCAAAATACCTAGAGCAAGACTTTTCAACCTCTACGCCCAACGAATACCTTTCAAAAAGCTGCCCGTTAAGTGCTATCGAGCACACGGTTGAAGCCATTATTCCAGATTCTCAAATCAGAACGTCACTAAAGCTATCTGAATCAGAACCTTGCCTTCTTTTGAATAGAAGAACATGGAGCAAAGAACGCCTCATCAGCTTTGCATTGCTCTACCATCCTGGCTCTAAGTACAAATTAAGCTCCAAGATACTTCTAGAATAAAGAACATCATCCTGATCGCCGATCACATTTTTGCAACATCAACTTGATTCGGGTCAGCGTTTAGCCTATTTATTTGTATATACATTTAATATTTAGAAAAGATCTAGGTGATTATGAATTTGATCCTCAAAAACGCACGAGTGGTCTCCATGAGCTCGGGAGCAGACGGTTATCAACCTTCTTTCCCGCAAGATATCGTTATCGAGAACGGTAAGATCGTATCCCTGTCACACTCAAGCGATGAGTCACTTCATTGTGAAACGGCGAGTGCTAGCCGCTCTGTTGATCACATCACCTACGACTGCAAAAACAAGCTCGTCACACCTGGGCTGATTGATTGCCACACTCATCTGGTGTTTGCAGGTAATCGTGCCAATGAATTTGAACAACGGTTAAATGGTGTCTCCTACACCGACATCGCAAAGCAAGGCGGTGGTATTTTAGCGACGGTAACGGCGACACGAGCCGCACAAGAAGCCGAACTGGTTGAGAAGGCGCTGCCTAGATTAGACGGCCTGCTAAGAAGTGGTGTCACCAGCGTTGAAGTAAAGTCTGGCTATGGTTTAACGCTTAATGACGAGCTTAAGATGTTACGTGCTGCTAAAGCCTTAGAAAACCACCGTCGTATTAAAATCACCACCACACTCCTTGCAGCACATGCTGTACCACCAGAATATAAAGAACAGCCAGATCGTTACGTTGATCTGGTATGCCAAGAGATCATCCCTAAAGCCGCAGAGCAAGGACTAGCTGACGCGGTCGACGTATTCTGCGAATCGATCGGCTTCAACCTAGAACAAACCGATCGTGTATTTGCGGCTGCTAAAGAACATGGGCTAGCGATCAAAGGCCACACAGAGCAGCTTTCTAACATGGGCGGCAGTGCGCTTGCCGCGAAATACGGTGCTCTGTCTGTTGATCATGTTGAGTACCTAGATGAAACCGGAGTAAAAGCACTGGCTAAATCAGGAACAGTCGCCACCTTATTACCGGGCGCTTTCTACTTTTTGAAAGAGACACAGCAGCCACCTATTGCCCTACTTCGGGAGCACAACATTCCAATGGCAATCGCGACCGACTTAAACCCCGGCACTTCTCCTTTTGCTAATTTAACACTGATGATGAACATGAGCTGCACCCTATTTGGCACAACCCCAGAGGAAGCATTACGTGGGGTAACTTGCCATGCAGCCGCTGCCATTGGCGAATCGCAAAACAGAGGCAAAATTGAAGTGGGTTACTCTGCTGATTTGGCTATCTGGAATATCGAGCACCCTGCCGACTTAAGCTATCAAGTTGGTGTTCCTCACCTGCATAAGCGCATTGTTAATGGCGAGGTCTGTCATGACTCAATCTAAATCCAGCTGCACTAATACAGTATCCACCACTCACAACTTTGTGTGGACGGGGCGTAATGACCTTGAAGATGGCGAGCTCGGTACTCGTGTTCATCACATTACCACGCAAGTACAAAGTAATGTTTTAAATGAAGGGCTTACTGACAACGCTGTTGCCTTGGTTGGCTTTGCTAGCGATGCCGGAGTGGCAAGAAATAAAGGACGTGTTGGCGCAAAACAAGCACCTAATTTGATTCGCCAAGCGTTAGCTAATATGGCTTGGCACTGTGATACACGCATTGCTGATCTTGGCGATATCGAATGTAACGATGATCAATTAGAAGTGAGCCAGAAGCAGTGCGCTACTGTGATTGCCAATGCGCTATCCACCGGCAAAGTTATTACCCTTGGCGGTGGTCACGAAGTCGCTTGGGCTTCTTTCCAAGGCCTAGCTGAGCATCTTCACAGAACTCAATCAGATCACAAACCTAAGATAGGCATCGTTAACTTTGATGCTCACTTTGACCTTCGTGAATTTGAAAGCGACATCGCTGACGTCAAACCAAGCTCAGGCACACCCTTTAATCAGATTAGCGAATACTGCCACACACATCAGTGGCCATTTCATTACGCGTGTCTCGGTGTAAGTGCCGCCAGCAATACCAAAGCGCTTTTCAACAAAGCCGACCAACTTGGTGTGTGGTACGAACATGATCGCGATATCACCCAAGTAAACCAAATTGCTCAACTGGTTAAGTTGCAAAAATTCATCGCTGAGTGTGATTACCTCTATCTCACTATTGATCTCGATGTCTTCCCAGCGGCGACTGCGCCGGGTGTTAGTGCCCCAGCAGCAAGAGGCGTTAGCTATGAAGCGCTCGCGCCTTTCCTAGAACAGATTTTTAAACACAGTGAGAAACTCATTATCGCGGACATTGCGGAATATAACCCAGACTACGACGTCGACGGCCAAACGGCTCGATTGGCGGCTCGTTTGTATTGGGATATTGCCAGTGCAATGGCCAGTGAATAAGCCAGCTATATAGATAAATACAACTACAACGATATAACGTGAAACAGAAGGAATTCCAAAATGACGGAACACCACAACAGTGACCCTCGTCTCGACACGACTCGCGAAATTCGCGCACCTCACGGCACCACTTTGCGCGCTAAATCTTGGTTAACAGAAGCACCACTGCGTATGCTGATGAACAACCTAGACCCTGATGTGGCAGAACACCCACATGCACTGGTTGTGTATGGCGGTATTGGTCGCGCGGCACGTGATTGGAAATGTTATGACAAAATTGTTGAAGTATTAGAGCGTTTAGAGGACGACCAAACGTTACTTGTTCAATCCGGTAAACCTGTGGGCGTGTTCCCGACTCATAAAAACGCACCTCGCGTACTGATCGCTAACTCGAACCTTGTTCCACACTGGGCGAACTGGGAACACTTCAACGAGCTCGATAAAGAAGGCTTGATGATGTACGGCCAAATGACCGCGGGCAGCTGGATCTACATCGGTTCACAAGGCATCGTTCAAGGTACTTACGAAACCTTTGTCGCTATCGCGAAGAAGCACTTCCAAGGTGAAGCAAACGGCAAGTGGGTTCTAACGGGCGGTCTTGGTGGAATGGGCGGCGCTCAACCTCTTGCTGCAACGATGGCTGGCTTCTCAATGATCGCAGTGGAGTGTGATGAATCACGAATCGACTACCGCTTGCGTACTGGCTATGTAGACAAAAAAGCCACCAGCTTAGATGAAGCGATGGCAATGATTAAAGAGTCAGACACGCCAATCTCTGTTGGCTTATTAGGTAACGCCGCAGACGTCTTCCCAGAGTTAGTTGAACGCAATATCACACCTGATGTGGTGACTGACCAAACCTCTGCCCACGATCCTCTTAACGGCTACTTGCCGCAAGGTTGGACGATGGAGAAAGCCGCACAAGAGCGCTCCATTGATGAAGCAAAAGTGGTGAAAGCCGCTAAGCAGTCCATGGCGATTCAAGTACAAGCGATGTTAGACCTGCAATACCGCGGCGCAGCGACCGTGGATTACGGTAATAACATTCGCCAAATGGCACTGGAAGAAGGCGTAGAAAACGCGTTTGATTTCCCAGGTTTCGTTCCGGCTTATATTCGACCTTTATTCTGCGAAGGTATTGGTCCTTTCCGTTGGGCGGCACTATCTGGTGACCCAGAAGACATCTACAAAACAGACCAAAAAGTAAAAGAACTGATTCCAGACAACCCACATCTACATAACTGGCTAGATATGGCGCGTGAACGCATTCAGTTCCAAGGCCTGCCAGCGCGTATTTGTTGGGTTGGCTTGAAAGATCGTGAACGCTTAGGCCAAGCATTCAATGAAATGGTGAAAAATGGCGAACTGAAAGCACCAGTTGTTATCGGTCGTGACCACCTAGATTCAGGTTCAGTAGCAAGCCCGAACCGCGAAACAGAAGGCATGATGGATGGATCAGATGCCGTATCAGATTGGCCTCTATTGAATGCCCTTCTGAACACAGCGGGCGGCGCAACTTGGGTTTCTTTGCACCACGGTGGTGGCGTTGGTATGGGCTTCTCGCAACACTCAGGCATGGTGATTTGTTGTGACGGCAGTGAAGATGCATCACAGCGTATTGCTCGCGTACTTCACAATGACCCAGCAACCGGCGTTATGCGTCATGCTGATGCAGGTTACGATATTGCCAAGCAATGTGCCAAAGAGCAGAAGCTTGATTTACCTATGCTAAACGAAGAACTTCGTCGCCTTTAACTTCTGGAGAGAACATGTTGAATTTATTACTTAAACCAGGACTTCTAGGCCTGCCTGAACTTCGAAAAATCAGCCGTAGCCCTGTAAACTTATCACTCGATCCAGCAGCGATTCCTGATATTGAAGCGAGCATGCACGTTGTAGAACAAGTGATTGCTGAAGATCGCACTGTGTATGGCATCAATACGGGTTTTGGCTTATTAGCAAACACCAAAATTGCGCCTGAAGATCTCGAAGTTCTACAGAAAAGTATCGTACTTTCTCACGCTGCGGGCATTGGCAAGTTCATGTCTGATGAAACCGTACGCTTGATGATGGTATTGAAGATTAACAGCTTGTCTCGCGGTTACTCTGGTATCCGCCTCAAAGTGATTAACGCTCTTATCGATCTTGTGAACGCGCAGGTTTACCCGTGTGTTCCACAAAAAGGATCAGTAGGCGCATCTGGAGATCTTGCTCCCCTCGCCCACATGAGTACCGTTCTGCTAGGTGAAGGCCAAGCACGCCACAACGGCAAGATCATCACTGGCTTAGAAGCAATGCAGATCGCAGGTCTTGAACCAATCACACTTGCGCCGAAAGAAGGCTTAGCGCTGTTAAACGGCACACAAGCATCGACTGCCTTTGCATTAGAAGGTCTGTTCGCAGCGGAAGACTTGTTTGCGTCTGCAACCGTATGTGGTGCAATGTCTGTTGAAGCTGCGCTGGGTAGTCGTCGTCCGTTTGACCCTCGAATTCATCGCGTTCGTGGTCATCGTGGTCAAATGGATGCCGCGCTTGCTTATCGCCATATGCTTGATCAAAAGAGTGAGATTGGTGAATCACACACTTGCTGTGAAAAGGTTCAAGACCCTTACTCGTTGCGCTGTCAGCCTCAAGTGATGGGTGCCTGTTTACAGCAAATTCGTAATTCAGCAGAAACGTTAAACGTTGAAGCGAACTCGGTATCGGATAACCCACTGGTATTTGCTGAAGACGGCGACATTATTTCAGGTGGTAACTTCCACGCAGAACCTGTGGCAATGGCAGCGGATAACCTAGCACTTGCGATTGCAGAAATTGGTAGCCTTTCTGAACGAAGAATGGCACTGCTGATTGATAGCGCACTAAGCAAACTTCCACCTTTCTTAGTCGATAACGGCGGCGTTAACTCAGGCTTTATGATTGCTCAAGTAACGTCTGCTGCTCTGGCAAGCGAGAATAAAACACTGGCACACCCAGCTTCAGTAGACAGCCTTCCAACATCGGCAAACCAAGAAGATCATGTATCTATGGCAACCTTTGCGGGTCGTCGACTGCGTGACATGGCAGAAAACACCCGTGGCATCTTGGCCGTTGAGTACTTAGCAGCCGCACAAGGGCTAGACTTCCGAGCACCAAATCTCTCTTCTCCTCGAGTAGAAGAAGCAAAACAGATACTGCGCGAGAAAGTCAGCTTCTACGACAAAGACCGTTACTTCTCACCGGATATCGAGCAAGCAAATCTACTGCTCAAATTATCAGTGCATAACCATCTAATGCCAGAAGGCCTACTGTGTAGCTTCTAAGGTTTGGCGAAATAGCACGTCATATAAACAGGGGCTATTGATTAGCCCTTGTTGCATTGAATCCAAGCCCCTATTCCCCTCAAAATCGTCACATACCATCCAACGTATTTATCTAATCGACTGATATATAAGCAAAGTTAACTGGATAGACCATTAGAACGAAGTTAGTTAGCTATAATCCACCCCAGATTTGATGACTAATAGCGATACTATGTTTCTGACACCTTACTTTTCTACTGAAGACAATCAATTTCAATTCACTCGTGAACAAGCAAGCCACTTTGCTAAAAAAGTAGCTGGCGATTTCAACCCGATTCACGATGAAGACAACAAGCGCTTCTGTGTACCTGGCGATCTTTTATTTGCAGTACTTCTGCAAAAAGAAGGCATCAGCCAAAAAATGCGTTTTGATTTTTCAGGTATGGTTGGTAACGGTATTGCGTTAAGCGTTGACAACAAGTGTGAAAAAGAGAGCTCACTTATCGATGCAAATGGTAAAGAGTACCTACACATGTCTTGTGAAGGTGAGAAGAGCCATGATCAAGCATTCATCGAGCACGTAGTAACAAACTACGTTAAGTTCTCTGGCATGAACTTCCCACACATCATGGTTCCTCTTATGGAAGAACAACAAATGATGATCAACTGCCAACGTCCTCTAGTGATTTACGAGAGCATGGAAGTTGAATTTACTCGCCTAGACCTGTCTCACCCAGAAGTTGAATTCTCTGGCGCGACTTTTGATGTTGAAGGAAAACGTGGCATCGTGACCCTGAACTTCGATTTCAAAGAAGACGGCGAAGTAGTAGGTAAAGGCGTGAAGCGTATGGTAGCAAGTGGCCTTAAGCCATACGACCAAGCTTCTGTAGACGACCTAGTAAACCGCTTCAACGAACGCAAAGAGATGTTTCTAGCTCAGTTCACAGCCGCTGCTTAATCAGCTCTAGAACAAGATCAATAAAGCCCAGCTTGATAATCTCAAGCTGGGCTTTTTTATTTCGATTACTAAGCCAGCACTCAAATCATCACTAAATCCAGCGTCTAACCTTTTGTTTGTAATCAACATATTCTGCGCCGAATAATTGTTCTAGTGCTCGCTCTTCGGGTTTGATTTGGAAGTAATTCATGTAGATTACGAAGCCAAAGCTAAGTAGTACACTGAAGATATTCTGGAAGAAGTAGCCAAAGCAAAATAGCAGGATGAACAACCCTAAGTACATTGGGTTTCGCGTATAGCCAAAAATTCCACTGTCCACGACGGCTGAAGCGGTTTCTACTTTGATCGGGTTAACGGTGGTTTTCTGTTTTCGAAATTCCAATATGCCGGATATTCCGATCACACCACTCAATGTGACTCCGATTCCTAACACAATCATCCCATAAGGCAATGCCAGTGTCCCTTGGCTCAACTGTTGAGCGCAGAAGTATGATGCTACGAATACAATAATGAACAGTGCAACTGGTGGTACTTTTAATTCTAGAAATTTCATACTTTTCCTTATTAACATTCCTTTGTTAGTTTAGAAAAAAGCCCAGCAATTGCTGGGCTAAATGTATTAGAGAATTTTTGCTAGCGCCTGTAATGGGTGAGCAAGCTTCTCACCTTCAAAACGCTTCACTTGGCTGCGGCAAGAATAGCCCGTCACCAAGCAACGATCTTTTGGTAAGTCCTGCATTTGAGGCTTCCAGCTTAAACCATATATGTCTTTCGACATTTGTAGCTTATCGACTTCGTGGCCGAAAGTTCCCGCCATACCACAACAGCCGACAGGAACGCTGGTTAACGCCGCCCCAAAGTGTTTGAAGATAGTACCCCACTCTTTTTCAGCGTTCGGCATTTTGGTTTTCTCAGCACAGTGAGCAAACAAGTACCACATATCTTCACTTGCTGAGCGTGCTTCGAACTCACCTAGCGATGGCATTAACCATTCATGCACAGTAAGTACATCAAAGTCGCCGCGCTTGTCACCTAAGATCTCGACATATTCATCGCGGTAACAAAGCACAAGAGCAGGATCAACACCGACCAAAGGAATTCCGATATCCGCCACCATCGACAAGAAACCCGAAGTCGATTTCGCCTCACGTGCAAAACGATTTAAGAAGCCCTTGATGTGCAACGCTTTACCATTCGGTTTGAACGGCAGCAGTACCGGAGTTTTGCCAAGTTTTTGAGCCAGAGTGACGAAGTCTTCAATCACCTCGGCATCATAGAAGCTGGTAAACGGGTCTTGAACGATCAGCACATGCTGTTTCTTCTGTTCAGAAGACAAGCCTTCTAAATACTGTAAATCGAAGAGTTGCAGCTCTTTACTCGCTAGACGATTTTTGAGCGTAGGCACCGACATCAATGGTGCATCAACATAACCGACCGTTTTAGCTGTTGCCGTTTGGATCCACTTTTGACCCAATGCAGCGTTGACTACTTTTGGCGCTTTCGCCATCAGCGGCAGCATGGTTTCAATGTTGGCAACTAGATAATCTTTTGCAGGGCGCTGGTAACGCGAGTAGTAGATGTTCAAGAATCGAGAACGGAAACTTGGTACATCGACTTTGATCGGACATTGACTCGCACACGCTTTACACGCCAAACAACCGTTCATCGCCTCATGAACTTCATGCGAGAAATCGTACTCATGACGTTTGTTCATCGTATTGCGAACACGCTCAATCATAGTCTTAACGGGTGTGTTGTCTTTCAACGCTTCTTGCTCAAGGTCGAGAATATCAACGCCTTGTTCAGTCAGTTGACGCAACCACTCTCTTACCAAGCCTGCGCGGCCTTTGGGTGAGTGACGTCGGTCAGCCGTAACTTTCATTGAAGGACACATTGGCGAGCTAGTATCGTAGTTGAAACACAAGCCGTTACCGTTACATTCCATTGCTTGCTTGAAGCTGTCACGAACTTGTACGTCGATCTGACGGTCGTAGAAACCACGCTTGGTATCGGTGACTTTCACCAATTCAGCGTCACTTTCTAAAGGCGTACAGATCTTGCCTGGGTTCATCTTGTTGTGCGGGTCGAATGCTGCTTTAATACGTCTTAATTCGGTAAACAGCTCTTCACCAAAGAAGTCTGGGCCATACTCAGAACGGAAACCTTTACCGTGCTCGCCCCACATTAAACCGCCGTATTTCGCCACCAGCTTAACCACTTCATCAGAGACTTCATGCATCAATGCTTCTTGCATCGGGTCACACAGATCCAATGCTGGACGAACGTGTAATACGCCCGCGTCAACGTGACCAAACATGCCGTAATTCAACTCTTTTGAATCGAGTAACACTCTAAATTCAGAGATGAAATCCGCGAGGTTTTCTGGTGGTACACAAGTATCTTCAGCAAAAGCGACTGGCTTAGCTCGGCCTTTCGCCGCACCTAACAGACCCACTGCTTTCTTACGCATGTTGTAGATTCGGCCAATGCTCGCCAAATCGCTACAAACTTGAAAACCAATCACGCCGGCTTCTTCGCTTTCAACCATGGTTTCAAGGCGTGCAGTCAGCGCTTGAACTTGCTGTTCAACTTCCGCTTCATCTTGGCCTGCAAACTCAACCATGTTGATGCCAAGCATCTCTTTGTTCGGAACATCAGTCAGCAAATCGCTCACGGTGTGCCAAACGATGTCTTGCTTCGCTAGGTTCAATACTCTTGAATCTACCGTTTCAACAGACAGTGCTTTCGCTTCCACCATGAACGGCGCATTACGCAGCGCAGAATCAAACGTGTTGTATTTCACGTTAACCAGTGTGCGCGCTTTTGGAATCTTGGTTAGGTTTAACTTTGCTTCCGTGATGAATGCTAAAGAACCTTCAGCGCCACATAGAACGCGAGTTAGGTCAAAGCTGTCATCTTGTTCGTTGATTGCATTCTTTAGGTCATAGCCTGTTAAGAAGCGATTCAGCGGAGGGAATTTATCTAAGATTTGAGCGCGTTTGTCTCGACAAACCGCCTCTGTCACCGTAAGTGCATGGTGAGCGAATTCACCCTCTACAGGTAAGCCGTGTGATAAATCAGATTCTAGACATGAACCATCTGCGAACACCGCTTGCAGCGACAATACATGGTCAGACGTTTTGCCGTACTTCAATGACCCTTGGCCCGAAGCATCGGTATTGATCATGCCACCCAAGGTTGCTCGGTTACTGGTAGAAAGGTCTGGAGAGAAAAAGTAACCATAAGGGCGAACAGCGTCGTTCAATTGATCTTTAACGACACCAGACTGAACTCTTACCCAGCCCTCTTTCTCGTTAATCTCAAGAACCTTATTCATGTATCGCGACAGGTCAACCACGACACCTTTTGTTAAAGATTGTCCGTTGGTTCCGGTACCGCCGCCACGAGGGGAAAAAGTCACGCGTTCGTAAGCGGATTTAGAAACCACTTTACCGATAAGCACAACGTCTTGCGTTGTTTTAGGAAGGATGACCGCCTGCGGCAATTGCTGATAGACACTATTATCAGTCGCCACAGCCAAACGGCTAGAATATTGAGATTCAATGTCGCCAGTAAAGCCCGCTGTTTTTAGTTCATCTAAAAAGCGTACGACAACTGGATCGACATCAGCATTGAGTTGAAGTCTTGGTAACATTTGCTTCCTGCCCCTACTTCGCTGATCCTATCAGCATTGGGTTATCTGAGATTTATAATAATTTTCTTTGAATTTCGTCACTTTACTACTATTAAGAT
This sequence comes from Vibrio sp. 10N.222.49.C12, assembly GCF_041475025.1. Taxonomy (NCBI): domain Bacteria; kingdom Pseudomonadati; phylum Pseudomonadota; class Gammaproteobacteria; order Vibrionales; family Vibrionaceae; genus Vibrio; species Vibrio sp. 10N.222.49.C12. The sequence goes on from NZ_JBFRVF010000001.1 coordinate 28,641, forward strand.
CATATAAAAAGGTGATCAAATCAGAATCTCAGTGCAAGAATGGAGAAATAGTCACTTTCGTCTTAATTCAGTAACAATATACTGAATAACATTTTGTTTAAGACATCTCCACGAGCACATCACAATGAAAAAAAACAAAACAGTCACAACTGAAGATATCCTTCTTAAACTATGCCAATCAGTCTCAAGCGTACTGACTTCAGCGACGGCTTCTCAGGTGTCCTATTCAGCCATGGTTCAAAAGATCAACAAGACAAGCCTAAAGCCAGATTTTGGTTGCTTCGTTCTGTTTGACGGCGGCTTTTCTGGTCTCGTTGTTATTAATTTTACGTCCAAAGCAGCGCTAGAGATCTACACCAATTACATGCGCAATATGGGCATGCCTGAAAACGAGCTTGCTGTGCTTCATACTTCAGACGAAGTGGGTGATGTATTGGGTGAGTTGATGAACCAATTAGTTGGCGATTTCACCAATAAAATCCGCAAAGAGCTGCAAACCAACATCACACAAAACCAACCGAAAATGCTGGCTCTGAACAAGCAAGTTAACCTTTCTGTTGATACCAATCTCGACCGTCCACAAGCTCGTCGTGTGACCTTCTCTACCGCTAATAACAACATCTTCTACCTTGAGCTTGCGATGGATAAGACTGAGTTCATTCAATTAGAAGAATTTGAAATCGCAGAAGACGAATGTCCAGATAGCATTCTTGAGGCGACTCAGAAAAAAATGCAAGAAGCGAACAAGCCAGCTCAAAGCTCTGGCAATGATTCTGCGGCAGATCTACTCGATGAACTGGGTATCTAGTTTACGAATGCTCTAGACATATTGAAAAAACGTGTCACTAACGCCATCAATACGCTTGATGGCGTTTTTGTTTTTACCGCCAACTGGGCTCATGCAGTTCAATGTTCACCGCCTTCCTTGTTCATCAAACCAGTTTTGCCTTTCTGTTACCCGCGAAAACATGTAAAATGTTGGACTTTTAAAAATTTGCGGTACTGATTAAATTGTCGATGGATAAGAAAAAAGCCCTAAAGAAAATTGCCAAGTGTCTTGAGCTTGGAAATTCTGCGAACGTCAATGAAGCTGCCAATGCGATAAAAATGGCGCATAACTTGATGCTGAAATATGGTCTCGAAAAAGACGATATTGAATTTATCAAGATGGGGAAAACTCAGTCCAGTCACCTGTTACCTGCAAATATCAGTTCTACACTGCTGCGTGTTATTCGCGGTATCAACACCAAATTTGGCGTAGAAGCCGTATTGCTGAATCATAAAGGCCTCAAGCGTGTTGAGTTCATTGGTGAAGCCGACCGCGCGATCTTCGCAGCGTTCGCTTTCGATATCATTTATCGTGAACTGAATGAACACACCGGCCAATTCAGAAATAGCTTTGCTGGCTCTGGCACAGGGTCCTTAGAAGTGACACGCCGCGTGAACTCGTTTGTTTCAGGCTGGGTTGAAGGTGCGCTTGAAAAGCTACCAACCATTACTCCCGACGACGAATCAAACAACAAGATCAATAACTACATTGATAAAGAATTCAAAAATATCGACCGTGAAACGTTCAAGCAGCAACTGAGAGAAGCGATGAAAAACCTCACCGCCGATTATGAAGTTGGTTTGAAGAAAGGTCGTAAATTGTCTGTTAATCGACCAGTTGGCGGTACCCAGGCAGCTAAAAAGATAACTAAATCATAGAGCCGATGCACATTGGCTTAGGGTATTGATAGTGATTACTTTAGTCGTATCACTCGCCGAAGAAGATACGACTTAATTGACAACCACATATCGTATTAGACTTAACTATGAGGTCCCATTGTTTATCGTGTCCAATTTTCCCCCCTCATCATTTCTTAGAGCTCTATTTCTAGCCCTCATCTTTTCCACGATTCAACTGTCCACCACACATTTCGTGCACGCAGCAAGCAGTGATGAATTTTCACTAGAATCACAACCTCAAGATCCAGTTTCTCAATACCAATTGGCTCAAGCTTATGAATCGGGTGTCGACGTTCCTGTTAGCACCAGTGATGCATTGTATTGGTACACGCAGTCAGCAGAAAACGGCAACCCAAACGCGCAATTTAGACTGGGTGAATGGTACTTGGCAGGTACAGGTGTTGAACAAAGTAACAAGCTTGCTTTGGAATGGTTTATTAAAGCGGCGTTGCAAGGTAACCAGCGCGCACCTATCGAGGTAGCAAAACTCTACGAATCCTCGATAGAACAAGACCTCCTTCAACCATTAGATAAAGCGCAGCTATGGTATGAAGCAGCCTTAAAAGATAATCCACAAGCAGAAGAGGGCTACAACCGCATTTTGGAAGCACAATTCAACCAGCAACGTGCAAAACAGATCTCTTCAATAGAACAGCTCGATGACAGCATCGACTCTGAAATAGACACCAGTCAGGGGGTATCTAAGCACGTTCAATCTAACCAAGCATCACGCTCTAACCTCTCCAGTTCTAACCTAACTAGCTCTGACTATATGATTGGTGCTGCGTTGGCCGTGTTGATTTCAATCATCAGCATTATTGCGACGCTCGTTATCTCAAGAAAAAGACAAGCTCTAAAGTCGGGTGATTCGCGACAGCAACAACAATCACTTGAAGCGCAGCTTAGCTCGAAGGACCTTACGATTAAGCAGCAAAAACGCCAGCTGAACACTATGTTCCACGAATTGAAGAAGCAGAAAAACAGCAAAGGTCTGAGTAATTTGCAGGTGGCCTGCGCGCTATTTGGCTACACACCTAGCTCAATCCCCGACCAGAAAAGCATCAAGATCCGATACAAACAGCTATCAAAGATCTACCATCCAGATGGTCACGGATGTGACGAAGAAATGAAACGTTTGAACAATGCGCTAAAAACCATTTTACAAAATGTTACAAAACCGTAAACAAACACACATCTTCATTTTCCTAGATCTCAAAGATATCGATTTTATTGGTGTTGCAATCGATCCCCCTCTCAAAAACGGGTAACAAACTATTAACTAATGGGTCTTACTTGTGTCATAATTTGCGCCGAAAATACACCTGACTTAAACAGGTGAGGAGAGAATATGTTCACAATAGAAGGCGTTTGTGATTGGTGCAAAAAGCCAAGCCTAGTTAAAAAGCACGACTACCTAGATGGTAAGTGTCATCATGCATGTAACGAGTGCAATGATATTGCAACCATTGATGTTCGCCAGTTCAATATTGGTGAAATTGAAATGAGAGCAAAACTCTCCCAAGCGACATTGAGATAAGCAACACCGTGAAATATAAGAAAGCGCCTAAGGCGCTTTTTTTGTGCCTGTGGTTTTAGATCTTCTTTCTTCTTTCTTCTTTGTTCTCTCTTCTATACAGGTATATACAGTACTTTTCTGCAAAAACCAGTGTATACACCTGTATAAAGCTCACATTTATTCAACTTATGATACAAAACAGCAGATTCATTCAAATTTAATTTATCGAATACTTTCAATGATTTAATCATTTACCATCCATAACCTCAGACGAAATCGTCCAATAATCCCGCAAAAAACGCTTGATCTTATAAGTAACTAAAACTACTGTATACACATACAGCATGTATATAAGGACAGCAAAATGATTCAAGCACACGTTAAAGCACAACACTCTAGCCCGCTAGTTCACTGCGCATTTACATCAGTTTCTCGTAAAAGCAAAAATTCAAACGAGGGAGCGTTGTTTGCAAGAATGGCGTTGCTGTCCAATCAACATCAGTGGTTACTGTTTACGGCTCAAACACCAAGACCATCGGCTAAGCAGCTTAAGCAACATAATGTTTGCTGCGACCGCGTTATTCATATGAAAGCCTCTCATCAAATGACTGAGGTAGAGACTGTCGAGAAAGCAATCCGCTCTAAGAATGCGAGCGCGATTGTTGCAAGTGCATCGATTGATCAGTTCAGCCAACAGTACCTAAGAACATTAGGGTTACGCTTTCAATGTGAAGTCTTCTTTATGGATGCAAATTCAGAGCGTATTCACTAAGCCACCTTGCTTAATAACATGTTGGCTTAATAACATTTTGGCTCAAAAACATGGTCCACAAACATAGCTTAATCTTTTAGCTAACAAACTTAATTTAACTTAAGAAACAATTCGCCAAAACACAGTCCAAACATACTGCCTTCCCCTGCCCTACAATTCGCCCATTTTTTAGCGGATTGTTAGGCGGGGGTTTTTATTTAAACAACAGATTTAGCAATCGTTTGCTTTTTCTCTGGAAGCAAATAGTAGATTGGGTATAATGCCCGTCTAATCATGTGCACACCGCACTTCTCTGTATGACGTTTGATAAAAGATAGGAATGTCTAAATGAGCCTTGCTGATCAAGTTCTTGCCGTAAATGATGACCTACCAATCCGTACTGATAAACCTGTCCACAGTGGCAAGGTTCGTTCGGTCTACTGGTTAACTGAAGAAGATAGCCAACGACTAATTAAAGAGAAAGGCTACGATGTAGCACCAGATGCGCCTTTAGCAATCATGGTGATCAGTGACCGTATCTCTGCATTTGATTGTATCTGGCGTGGTGAAGGGAATCTTAAAGGTGTTCCAGGTAAGGGGGCGGCTCTGAATGCTATCTCTAACCACTGGTTCAAATTGTTTAAAGACAACGGACTTGCTGACAGTCATATTCTTGATATCCCTCACCCGTTCGTATGGATTGTACAAAAAGCTCGCCCAGTCATGATCGAAGCGATTTGTCGTCAATACATCACTGGTTCAATGTGGCGTGCATACGCAAACGGCGAACGTGAATTCTGTGGTATCGAGATGCCTGAAGGCCTTGAGAAAGACAAGAAGTTGCCTGAGCTACTGATCACGCCTTCAACAAAAGGGATTCTGAAAGGTATTCCTGGCGTTCCAGAAGCTGACGATGTGAACATCACACGCAACAACATCGAAGATAACTTCGCAGCATTCAACTTTACTCAAGCAAGCGACATCGCGCATTACGAAAAACTTCTTAAAGAAGGCTTCAACGTAATCAGCCAAGCGCTAGCAAAAGTAGACCAAACCTTTGTTGATACCAAATTTGAGTTTGGCTACGTCAACGATGCTCAAGGCAAAGAAAAGCTTATCTACATGGACGAAGTCGGTACTCCAGATTCATCTCGCATTTGGGATACTCAGGAATATAACAACGGCAACATCGTTGAGAATTCAAAAGAAGGCTTCCGTCAGTTCTTGCTTAACTACTTCCCTGATGCCGACATTCTTTTGAATAAAGAGCGTATGCCAGAACGTGAAGCATTGGCTCGTGACAATGAACTTCCACTGGATTCTCTAATGTCTCTGTCTCGCACTTACCTTGATATCGCAGCGAAAATCACAGGTGCGGAGATCGTACTGAGCGAAAATCCTAAGCAAGAGATCATCGATGTACTGCGCGCTGACTATGGTCTAATCGACTAGTCGCTTAATTGCTAATTGCTTAATCGCTTAATCGCTTAATCTCAAAATAAAAAGCTCGAAAGCGAATAAGCTCGTAGACTCAAGTTTTAGATACTAAAAGGGCCTCAATATTTGAGGCCCTTTTTACGTGTACGTTTTGACTATTCCTCGAGAGAGATTATAGGCGAGCTGAAGTTACAGCTTAATCGTGAACTCTTCTCCAGAATTACCCGCAATCAGTAAATGACTGCGCGATTCAATATACTCGATCTGCTCTTCTTCAAGTGAATATGGCATCACCACTTTGAGCTCATTGATCCCTTCCAGCTTAGCGAGCTTGAGTAAGGTAACAATGTTCGACTCATCACTTTTACGCGTCGACATTGATTTCAATGCCATCTGCCATAAACGATCCTCTGGGGTGCCCAACTCTTTAATGCTATCTCGCCAGACGGTACTGAACACTGGCGCAATTGTGGTGAGTGCTTCCAGAAAAGTCCATTTTTTACTGCATGAGGCGCCAAGAAATGTTGTGTAATCGAACTCTACACGCGTCTCTTCCTGTTTATCCATGATGTCCCCCGACACTTTGGCAACACAATATACTCAATATCTATCAACTCTTTCTTTATAGCAATAGGATATAGAAGAATAGTCTTTTATGACCTTTTGATTGGTTAAAAAGGAATATAAAAATCAAACTTGTAACAAAATAAGCACTGAAAAATCATATATGCATCTATTTGATTAATATTTTAGAGATAAAACTTATCCATCTATTTGATATCAATTATTCGACTCGCTTTTTTGAACTGAATACGCCAACCAGACCATGTCGGTAGCTCCCAACGTTTTGGCGATAACTTTCGGCTACCCGACTGATAATGGACGTAAATCAGCTTTCTTGCGGGCAAGTATTCAACATCGAGTTGCAAGTCGGCAAGGCTCAATGCAAACGGGTATTTTTCCGAAAATTCTGAGTAGAGCCAAGTTGGAATGCCATCGAACGGTATGTCTGCATGATCGAACATTTCCAATTCGCTGACATCAGTAACACCTAGTACTTCAAGCTGCTCTATAAACCATAGCTCAAAGTTAATGTTCTCAATTTCTGGTGTGTATTTAGTTTGTTCATCGAGACCAAGTTTCACATACAACTGCCAGTGTTTGATTTCTTGAGTGCGAGCCTTTGCAAAACCGGGAAGCTGCTCTCCATTTAACACAAGGTCGACGATAGGTTTTAACGATAGTTGCCCTTCAGCGGCGACGAGTTTGGTTGTAATCGTGCGGCCTGCGTACACCAATGCCATCTCGGTAAAAACACCATCATCATTCACAACGGTTTCGCCTTGCTCCCACTCTCCTAGTTCAGCATCAATGAGAAGCTCAAGAGGAATGGGTGTCGTGACCGTCGCTAAGGTCAGTGTTTGCTTAACGCCTCTTCCCGGCAAGCTGTGAGTATCCAACACCAACATCGCTTGTGCATTATCAGGGAAACGGTTCTGACGACCGAGCACCACTTCTAAAACACCATTGGCAAAGGCTTCTTTCCTTTTCAGTCGGCGCACAAACACCAGTTCAGGATGCAGATTCACAATGGTCTTGAGCAATTCAATGCGTTGGAAACGTGACGCGACTTCTAGCTGAGGAAGTTCAAATACCTCCCGCATTTGCTTCGCCAATCCTTGAGCTTCATTCAGAGCCTGTTGGTCGATGTCTAAATGCGGATATTCTCGACCGCGCACAATCTGAATCAACAGGCTTAAATCACACCCTTCCTTCTCTTGTTGCGCGAGCGCTTCAAGATGTTCTGCATTGTTTGGTAACTGATACAAGCGAGCAGGAACGGACAGCGCCGCAGTGAGATCAACCATCGCCTCTTTTAATGCTTTGGTTTTGATTCGAGTAACGATATCGGCATACAAAGCATCAATCGGCAACGGATACAGCTTTTTACCATGCTCGGTAACTTGATGGTCGGCGTTAATCGCTTCCATCGTCAGCAAGGTTTGAGTTGCACTGTTGAGTGATTTCTCTGGAATAGGGTCAAGGAAGGACAAGATCTCAAGCGGAGATCCACAACATGCTGCGGCCAACATAGGTTCAGTCAGCTCTTCACGCTGCAATTCAGGCGGTGTGACTAACTCTAACGCCGCATGTTCACCATATAGACGCACGCAAACGCCATCCATTACCCTACCCGCGCGGCCAGCTCGCTGTTTGGCACTCGCTCGTGATATGGATTTAAGCATCAGTGTGGTTCTGCCATTACGCTGAACGGTGCGTCTCTCTAATCCTGAATCTATCACCACGCCAATGTCAGGAATGGTTAATGAGGTTTCTGCAACGTTGGTCGCAAGGATGACCTTTCTCAAACCATTACCTTCAGTATGGATATTCCGACCCGATAACGCTGAATCTCGCTCTTTATCACTGACCGACGCATGCAATTTAACAACTTGGATATCTGGATTTTTCGCTAAGGCTTGTTCGCATTGCACGATCTCTTTTTTACCCGGTAGAAAAACCAACATATCGCCAGAAGAAGCGATCAACTGATGATTAACTTCTTCCACGATACGCTGCTCTAGATGTCGGATATCAGGCAGTGTTCTGGATTCATTCGCTCTGTGCTCAATCTCAACTTGATAGGTTCGCCCTTCACAGCTTATGCGATTCGCATCCAAATAATGAGCAAGGCGTTCACCCTCAATGGTTGCTGAAGTGATCACCAAACGATGGCTCGCTTTTTGTTTCAGAATCGCCACCAGCAGATCAATGTCCCAGCGCCTCTCGTGAAACTCATCCACCACGATCACATCAAAACTAGCTAATCCATCTTCTGATAACCAACGCAGCGCGATACCGGGCGTCACAAAAACAACGTTAGTTTGCTCGTTGTATTCCGACTCAAGCTTAATCGCATAGCCCACTTTGCTACCCAACTTCTCGCCTGATCGCTGCGCGAGATATTTAGCCAGTGATGTACACGCGATGCGTCTTGGCTCCACCACTAACACTCGTCCATGTTGAGAGGCCCAAAGTGGCAGGCGCGTTGATTTACCTGATCCGGTTTCCGCCTCTACGACAAGGTGAGAATTAGCGATTTGTTCGTGGAATACGTTTTGATAAGCATCGATGGGAAGTAATGACATAAAATGGCGAGTAGCGAAAAAGTGTGAGCAAAGTATAACGAATTATCGTGTTGAAATTCGATAAGTGTGGGACAGAGGTAAGAATATCATTTTGTTTGCTCAGATCGCGGAGAAACTATTTACAATTGAATAACTAAACCGTTATCATTTTTTAGTTACCCTTTCTCCCATATTAGGCATCCAATGAACAACGATAAACGCCCTCTATATATCCCTTATGCTGGTCCTGCTCTACTAAGTACACCTCTTCTAAACAAAGGCAGCGCATTCTCTGCTGAAGAGCGCAGTTCTTTCAACCTTGAAGGTTTGTTACCGGAAACAACCGAAACAATCCAAGAGCAAGTAGGACGTGCATACAAACAATATTGTAACTTCGAAAGTGATATGGATAAGCATATCTACCTTCGTAACATCCAAGACACTAATGAAACGCTTTTTTATCGTTTAGTTCAAAACCACATCTCTGAAATGATGCCTATCATTTATACGCCAACAGTTGGCGCAGCATGTGAGAACTTCTCAAATATTTACCGTCGTGGCCGTGGTCTGTTTATCTCATACCCGAACCGCGATCGTATCGATGACCTACTGAATAATGCGACAAACCACAACGTTAAAGTTATCGTGGTTACGGATGGTGAGCGTATTCTTGGTTTGGGAGACCAAGGCATCGGTGGTATGGGTATTCCAATTGGTAAGCTAGCACTTTATACAGCTTGTGGCGGTATCAGCCCAGCTTACATGCTACCAATCGTGCTCGATGTGGGTACTAACAACCCTCAACGTCTTGCTGACCCAATGTACATGGGCTGGCGTCATCCTCGTATTACGGGTGCTGACTACGATGCATTCGTTGAAGAGTTCATCCAAGCGGTTCAACGCCGTTGGCCTGATGCATTAGTTCAGTTCGAAGATTTCGCACAAAAGAACGCAATGCCACTGCTTGAGCGCTACAAAGATCGCATCTGTTGTTTCAACGATGATATCCAAGGCACAGCAGCCGTAACGGTTGGTTCTCTACTTGCAGCATGTAAAGCAGCAAACAGCAAACTTTCAGATCAACGCATCACCTTCTTAGGTGCGGGTTCTGCAGGTTGTGGTATTGCTGAAGCTATCATTGCCCAAATGGTGTCTGAAGGTATCAGCGATGCACAAGCTCGCTCTCAAGTTTACATGGTTGACCGTTGGGGTCTGCTACAAGAAGGCATGCAAAACCTGCTTGATTTCCAACAGCGTCTGGTTCAAACCAACGAAAACACCAAAGACTGGGAAAGCGATGGCACTGGTTTCTCTCTACTAGACGTAGTTCGCCACGCGAAACCAACCGTATTGGTTGGTGTGTCTGGTGCTCCAGGTCTATTCAGCAAAGAAGTCATCAAAGAGATGAACCTACACAGTGAACGCCCTATCGTGTTCCCACTGTCGAACCCAACAAGCCGTGTTGAAGCGACGCCAAACGACATTATTCGTTGGACTGATGGCCAAGCACTTGTTGCGACAGGTAGCCCATTTGAGCCAGTCGTTCACAACGGCACAACTTACCCAATCGCTCAGTGTAACAACAGCTACATCTTCCCAGGTATTGGCCTTGGTGTATTGGCTGTGAATGCTTCACGCATCACTGACGAAATGCTAATGGAATCAAGCCGTGCACTTGCTACGTGTTCTCCACTAGCAATCAATGGCACAGGTGCTCTACTTCCACCATTGGAAGAGATCCACACGGTATCTAAGAAAATTGCTCTTGCGGTAGGTAAAAAGGCGATTGAACAGGGCGTTGCTCTAGAGATCACTGAAGAAGCACTGCAACAAGCGATTGACCAGCACTTCTGGCAGCCAGTTTACCGTCGCTACAAGCGCACGGCATTCTAATAAAGCGTACTGCGCTTGGAATAAAGAGCGTTAACGACTCTTATATGAGCCTCTGCAATTGCAGGGGCTTTTTTCTTTAAACTGTCTTGTCTTTTTAACTGATTTTTCTCATTTTTATTTGGTATTATCGAGCACTCAAAAATTAATGCTCAGTGAAAGGACCATACCGAGAGTGAAATTTGATTCTCACATTATCCGTAGCTACATAAAAAAAGCTTACAAAAAACTGCAAGGTTTTCTGTTTGGCGCTTTCCTCGTGTTCTTAGTAGGCAGCGCTGCGGTTATTGCGATCGATTATTGGGTTTCATGGCAAGCGGAAGATCGCATCATCTACGATATAGATGAAGTGCCCGAGCTTGAGGTCGCCGTTGTGCTTGGCACGAGCAAATATTTGGGTCGAACACTCAACGACTATTATAAGCACCGAATCGAAGCCGCGATTGAGCTGTTCGACCGTGAAAAAGTCGACCAGTTTCTGTTAAGTGGTGATAACGCTCATCGCTCTTACAATGAGCCGTGGACGATGAAACGCGACTTGCTGAAAGCGGGTGTACCCGATGAACGCATTAACCTCGATTACGCAGGCTTTAGAACCTTAGACTCGATTGTTCGCGCTAAAAAGATCTTCGACACCGACAACTTCCTGATCATTACTCAGAAATTCCACTGTGAAAGAGCACTATTTATCGCTAATTCTTACGATATTCATGCACAATGTTTAGCGGTTTCAGGCCCTACTCATCATTCAGGCACCTCTATCCGTTTGCGTGAAGTTTTTGCGCGTACCAAAGCCTTCTTAGATTTGTATATTATGGGGACAACGCCAAAGTTCCTTGGACCTAAAGAGCCCATTCAATCGAGTCCAAAACCGGAATCATTTCCGATTCCAAACCCTATGACTGACCCCTCTGTAAACCCTGTTGTAGATCCTACAACAAACCCTATTGCAGACCCAGCAGAGACAGATGTGTAGAAAACTACACATTTTGAATTTGTTGCCTCACATTTCCCCACTGTTACACAAAAACACACCAACACGCCTTTATTAACTTAAGTAACATTCTCCCAACAAAGTCTGACCCTACATCAAGCTATATACCTCGAAAATAATAAGCACGACTCAATGAAGTCGTGCACCAATAAAACGAGGATAACAAAAGGAGCGTCTTATGACGGCACTTGTTACTACACTGAAACACTGGTTGTTCACCCGCAACAGCATGATATTAATTGGTAATTTCACGCTATTCGCACTCTTGCTCAACACCCTTCCTTTCGAATCACAAGTCAATACTGGTTTGAGTATTCTCGTGTTCGTTGCCATTCTATGGTTAACAGAAGCTATTCACGTCAGCATCACCGCTTTGCTCGTTCCCCTATTGGCTGTCTTGTTTGGTGTATTCAACACGCCCGCAGCGCTGGCTAACTTTTCAAACCCAATCATCTTCTTATTCATGGGTGGCTTCGCATTGGCAGCCGCACTGAACAAGCAAGAGCTAGATAAAGCGATAGCTGACAAAGTACTGCTGATAGCAAAAGGCAGAATGTCGGTCGCTGTGTTCATGTTGTTCGGTGTGAGTGCGGGTCTATCTATGTGGATCTCAAACACAGCCACTACAGCAATGATGCTTCCTCTTGTTCTTGGCATCATGAACAAGGTTGACCAAAGTGAAGACCGCAACACCTACGTGTTCGTGCTACTGGGTATCGCTTACTGTGCTTCAATTGGTGGTATCGCAACCTTGGTTGGTAGCCCTCCAAACGCAATTGCGGCGGCAGAAGTTGGCTTGAGCTTCACAGAATGGATGGCACTTGGCCTACCTATCTCAATGATCTTACTGCCAATCGCGATGATCATTCTTTACGTGATGACAAAACCTAAGCTTGACCACAAATTCGAGCTAGACCATGCCCCAGTTGAGTGGACAAACAGCAAGAAAATCACACTGTCTATCTTCCTTCTAACCGTAACGCTTTGGATATTCGGTAAACCAATCAACGCAATGATTGGCGGATTCTCTAAATTTGATAGCTTGGTAGCGATTGGCGCAATTGTACTGCTTGGCGCTTCTAGAGCGGTGGAATGGAAAGACGTCGAGAAGACAACGGACTGGGGTGTTCTTATCCTGTTCGGTGGTGGTATCTGCTTAAGTAACATTCTAAAAGCGACAGGAACCAGCGTATTCTTAGCACACTCACTAAGCGGATTTTTAGAAACAGCTGGCGTACTGCTTACGATTCTAGCCGTGGTAGCGTTCGTGGTATTCCTAACGGAATTTGCGAGTAACACAGCGAGTGCAGCACTTCTGGTGCCAGTATTCGCAACCATCGCTGAAGCACTTGGTATGTCGCCAGTTATTTTGTCTGCACTGATCGCTGTTGCTGCGTCTTGTGCTTTCATGCTTCCTGTTGCAACACCACCAAACGCAATCGTGTTTGGCTCGGGTCACATCAAGCAGAAAGAGATGATGCGAATCGGTATGGTGTTGAACCTAGTTTGTATCCTAGTTCTGACTCTGTTCGCTTGGATCTTCTGGTAAACACTAACGTTCTATAAGCGCATGCTTACAGGAATGCTCCCCTAAACTGGTTGAACTTCCCCCGGTTCAACCAAGACAAAAATGCCCGTTCAGCGTAAGCAAGCATTGAACGGGCATATAAAAACAAGAAACGCTTTCCCTTTTGGTGGCCCCGCGCCACCTTTTTTGTTTTGGCTTTTGGGAGAAGAACCATAAAAACGCCACACGTCACATATGCACGTGTGGCTTATAAACTCATCAAAACAATTTTCAGATTAGTGACTCAAGATCACCTGGTTTCGACCTGAATGCTTTGCTTGATATAAAGCTTCATCAGCGCGAGCAATGGTCTCTGTCACTCGCTCTTGCTTCATCTCGGCAACACCGATACTGCATGTCAGCGGATCGCCATGAACCCAAAGGTGCTGGCTAACCAATAATCGAATGCGTTCAGCTTTTATCTGCGCCTCTCCGGCTTCGGTCTCAGGGCAAAAAACAATGAACTCTTCACCACCCCATCTCACCAACTTATCGGTAGCGCTGATCGAACTGCCCACCACCATGCTGAACTCGCGTAAAATATGGTCACCCATTTGATGTCCGTACTTGTCATTTACACTCTTGAAGTAGTCGATATCGAGATACAACATACCCAGCTTGCCATGTCCTTGCTTCACATGTTGTGACTGCATTTTCAACCAATCACGAATCGCGTGGCGGTTTAGTATTCCGGTTAACTCATCACGATGGGCCATCTCTGAAAATTCAAAATTCTGTTCTCTCAGTGCGCGATTGACGTTCTTTAAGTGGTGATGTCTTTTCTCTGCGATCACCATGCGTTTTCTTGAACGGTTTAACTCTGACAGCAAGAATACGGTGCCCGTCCCCACCCACACAAACAGTAGGATCATGAACAAGCTTTCTGCGGTGATATACGAACCTTCGAACTCAATACTGCGGATGACGATTCTGTGGTGACCGAGTTTCGCTCCAGACGCAGTAGCAAACTCAACCATATTCACATTCGAAAATTCAGGTGCCGAATGCTCTAACGCAATGTCGTTGTCAGCCAGCCACCATGTCATCACTTGCAGATTTTTGATCGGGATTTCAATCACACCACCATCGATTCCTGGAGAAAACTCCATCCCATTGTACTTGTGCGTGTACTCGTCATCAGGAACTGAATAAGCAGGGTTGTAGTTACGTAGATAGGTTCTCAAACGGCCACTAGAGTCAGCCTCCGCATGGTAATCAATGTTCACTCTAAAGGTGTGATACTGAGAGAGATCAAGACCTTCGGTAATATCTGGGTTGATACGAATCGATAGGCCGCAATAAGGCCAAGGGTATTCCGACTCTTTAAGTTCACAGTCGAGAATATATTGCCCATTTTCGTAGGATAATTGGGATGTACTGACGCCCCTATCAACTTGATCGCTGGTCGCGATAAACTCATATTTATCCGGCGTAATTGCCGTTATCACACGATTTCCGCTCACACGGTAATACTGGACAATCGCCAGTGTCGTGATAACTAAAAAGATGACTATTTTATGGATCCACTTCACGTCTAAGCTTCCGGCTTAAGGTCCCTATAGTTGGGATTTCACGATAAAAAATAAGTTAGGTAAATTAGTGATCTTAATTCCAATAATTTACTAAAAAACGTTATATCACGCCTGAACAAAATGTCATACCATAATTTTGAGCGAGCGTTTACTCATCAATTATCCATCGCAATAATCAAGTAATATTGCGTATTAAAACGGACTCTATTTGTTATACTCATCGCATAATCATCGTTAACCGTAGCGCCTGCTTACAGAGCGTCCGAGTCGACGAAATAATAATCAAAATACAACGAGTAATGTCATGTCTTTATTAGCAAAAGGAACACTCAAGAAAATGAGTGCTTCGCTTGATGGTGCGGTTACCTACCGTTTACCTGTCGGTGAAGAGTTTGTAGAGCTAAACCCTCTGATTGGTAAAACCATCAACCTCACTCACACCGGTAATATTTTTTGCTGCTCGTGTGGCAAGAAAACCAAGAAAAGCTACTCTCAAGGCCACTGCTTTGTGTGCATGAGAAAGCTAGCAAGCTGCGACATGTGCATCATGAAGCCAGAAACTTGCCACTACGATGAAGGTACTTGTCGTGAGCCTGAATGGGGCGAAGCGAACTGTATGGTTGATCACTTCGTTTACCTATCGAACACATCAAGCCTAAAAGTGGGTATCACTCGTCACACTCAAATCCCTACTCGCTGGATTGACCAAGGTGCCACTCAAGGCCTACCGATCTTGAAGGTAAAAACACGTCAGATTTCTGGCCTGATTGAAGTTGAGTTAGCAAAACACATTGCCGACAAAACCAACTGG
The DNA here is from genome assembly GCF_041475025.1 of Vibrio sp. 10N.222.49.C12. NCBI lineage: Bacteria > Pseudomonadati > Pseudomonadota > Gammaproteobacteria > Vibrionales > Vibrionaceae > Vibrio > Vibrio sp. 10N.222.49.C12. Next base: position 43,995 of record NZ_JBFRVF010000001.1, read on the forward strand.
CGCACGTTGCTAAAAGGCGACGGTGACGATATGGAGTTGGTAGAAAAAGCCAAAGAACTCTTGCCATTGGTTGAAGATAAAATCCAAGAGATCAGAGCGAAGTTTGGCGACGATGCTATCGAGATTCTGAGCGAAAACATCACTTCACTGAGCTACCCAGTTGAGCAGCACCCAGTGAAGATTGTGTCGCATAACTTTGATAAGAACCCTGAAGTATCTGGTGTGCTGCAAGGTATTAAAGGCCAATACCTAATCCTAGATACTGGTGTGATTAACATCCGTAAATTTGGTTCTTACGAAGTGGAAGTGTCGGCATAACTTGTAGAACTTAAACGTTTCTTATAGTTAGAAGCGCTTAGTGAATAGCCAAAAAATAAAATGCCCTCAAGTGATGACTTGAGGGCATTTTTCGTTGTCGATCCTATTCGCTTTCGATGACGATTTTAGGCGTTAGAGCGCAACCACATCTCCGTCTACACAATTCTTGCCGTTGGCTTTCGCGCGATAGAGAGATTGATCGGTTAAATTCACGAGTGCATCAATCGTGACACCGTCTTCACAGGCTTGGCTATCACTGATTCCGATACTGACACTCGAATTAAATCGTAACTGTTCATCGATTCTGAATTCAACTTGATTGAACTGTTGGCGAATCTCTTCTGACACTTCGTGTGCTGTTTCAAGAGACGTGTTTGGGATAAATATAATGAACTCTTCGCCACCCCAACGGCCTGCGACTCCGCCGGCTTTCTCGGCACTGCGCTTGGTAATATTAGCCAAAGCACAAATGACCTCATCACCGACCATATGACCGTAAGTGTCATTAATCGACTTAAAATCATCGATATCTAGCAGCATACAAACAAGGTAGTTTTTAGAGGACATGTGCTCTCTCAACCACTCATAAATCGCTCTGCGGTTAAGTAAGTCGGTCATTTCATCGAAGTTCGCTTGGTGAACCAACTGCTTTTCCAGCATCACCTTTTGCGTCACATCTTCAAGTACAACCTGAACGGCTGGCTGACCTTTCCAAGTAATCGCATTGTCGTAAATATTGAAGAACCGATGAACGCCGTCAAAGCCGATATTTTCAACCACGGTACTCGTGCCAGACAACTCACCCGACACGATCGCCTGATAGTGCTTGCTGATGCCATCGGCATTCTGTTTTGGCACCAATTCAAGAATCGAGTCCAGCTCTAGAACTTGCTCGATGGAAGCCGCGCCTTGCATGTTGACCCAAGATTGATTAACCATCAGCGGCTTGAAATCTCGGTGAACCAAGATGCCCTGCCCAGATTGCATGATCATGTCGTGATACATCTTATCTTGCTCACGCACCGCATTTTGCAGCTGAATCGCAGGGGAAAGATCGATCACCGTGACTTGCAGTGCAGGTCTTCCCTGCCACTCCGTCACATGGTCGATAGAAAACACGGTGAACTCTCTGCCATTACGATCAACATTGGTATAGGTGTGAACCTGCGGGTCGCGTTGACCACTGACCGTTTCAAGGTAATTTTGATAGGCGAGAACATGATAATCTTCTGAGATTAAATCTAGAAAGCTATCGATATTAGAAAGTAGTTCTTCGGGCGATTGGTATCCATAGATGCGAGCATAGTTAGAGTCAACACTCACTACATTCATATCTTGAATAGTTATTACACCGTACGTGGATTCGAAATTTATTGAAGACATTGCCAACTCCGCACTCTAGCTACACTTCATAAACTGGAGCATAACAACACATCCTGCCAACGCTTCCACACAATCTATCACGCGCTAGGGACATTAATATGCCATCTAGTATATCGTACTGTTGCGGCCTTCTCTACAACTCAATCGCTAACACGAGTTAGTAAAAGTAGACAAGCATCTCAATCCCATTATTCGCGTCAAAAAACAGAAATAGATAATCTATACCAATGCAACCATTATCTTTTTCTATTTTTGGGTTAAATCTGATGAAATAACCCGTGTACTACTCGTTCCAATCAGAGAAATATGAGACTAAGAAGTCGATAGCTAACCGTGCTCTCTGTGGAAGAAAACGACGGTTCTGATACACAATCCAACTGCTTGTACCCGAGCCCCAATACTCTTCTAGCACCGGAAGCAGTTTGCCATTACTTAAGGCACCATTAAAACTGCTTCTAGGAAGGTACACAACGCCGAGCCCCTCTTCACACGCTTTCAGTACCGCGCTTGAATTGTTGCTTCTCCAACGGCCATGAACTCTTACCGCAGTTAGCGGCTGTCCATCTTTCTCGAATAACCACTGGTCACTGTTGGCGATAATACAGCTGTGCAGCTTGAGTTGTTCTGGGTTCGCCGGCGCACCAAACTCAGCAATGTAATCTTTACTTGCTGCCGCGGCCATTGGGCGATCAACCAACTTTCTTGCCACCAGCCCTGAATCGTCTAATCGACCATAGCGAATGGCGAAGTCGATACCATCTTCGATGAAGTTAACCATCTTGGTGTTGAAGTTCATTTCGATAGTCAGATCAGGGTGATCTTTGGCAAATTCCATCAGTGCTGCGGCAACATGGTTCTCTGCAAATGCACCCGCCGCACTGACACGCAAAGTACCGCTAAGTTGAGTTTGTTGAGACGTGACTTGTTCATTCGCCTGTTGCAGACCAATCACTAAGTCTTTGCACTGTTGGTAGTAAGTGTGGCCAGACTCAGTCAAGCTAACCATACGTGTTGAACGGGCAAGCAGAGCCACTCCTACTCTCTCTTCCAACCTTGAAACCTGCCGACTCACATGGCTGGTACTGCAACCTAACTGCTTGGCGGCCGCTGAAAAGCCGTGACACTCGGCTACCGCAACAAACTCATTAATACCTTCAAAGCTGTCCATACTTCACCTGTTAACGTCTAACGAATTCACATCTGACTAATTCACATCCACTATTGCTATATAGCAACAATGTTTTGCCTGTTTCGTATATTATCACCTAATCAGTTTGGAACTAGTATTAGATACAACAAGGCGGCGATAGCTAAGTAACAACGCGATACCTAGCGCCTAACGAAAAGCTTCAGTGCTTAACGAAAAGCGTCAGCACCTAAATAAAAAAAACAGCAGCTCAAAGGGACGAATCATGAAAAAAATACTAATACCTGTAACTAACCACGCAACACTAGGCGATACAGATCAAGCGAATGGTACTTATGCGCCTGAACTGACTCATGCTCTCAAAGAGATCATTGCTGCGGGTTTTGAGTACGACATCGCTTCTATCAATGGTGGCAAAGCCCCACTCTACGGAACGGATATTGAAGGAGATGTGGTTAACGCTGATATCTTGGCGGATGATGACTTCCAGAACCGCATCAACAATACGATTCCAGTAAGCCAAATCAATACTGAAAGCTACGATGCTATCTTCTACCCAGGTGGATTCGGTTTGCTTTCAGATTTAGCAACCAATGAACAGTTCGCTAGCATCGCAGCAAAGCATTATGAAGATGGTGGTATTGTCGCGGCAGTATGTCACGGCCCTGCGGCGCTGCTTCCGATTGTTCTGAGCAACGGCGAGAAGCTACTAAGCTCTAAATCGGTGACTGGCTTTACACGTGAAGAAGAGATCGACTTTGGTACGATCAACGACATTCCATTCCTACTGGAAGAGTCGCTTGCTCGTGGCGCAGCGCGTTTCAACAAGGTTCAACCGTGGCAAGAACTTGTGATTGTTGATGAGCGAGTCATTACAGGTCAGAACCCAACCAGCGCACACGCAGTGGGTGCAACTCTGGTTAAGCACCTTTCTTAGTTAAATCAAGTTCTTATTCTAATAACTGGCGTTGATCAAATAAGCTCAATCAAATAAAAAGAGCATGCTTCCTACTCAATACTCTTGAGAGAAGCATGCTCTTTTTTCGATCTAAAGGCACAAACAGCAAAGGCAAGTGACTTCTTATTAATTACTTCTTGCTAATGGCTTCGCAAGATCCCTTCAAGCACATTGAACAACAAGTCGATCTCTTCAATCGAGTTGTAATGCATACAGCCAATACGCACCACGCCCTGCTCTTCAATACCCAACTGCTTCACCAACCCTAATGCGTAGAAGTGTCCGTTCCAAACACAGATATTATGTTCACCCAGCTTCTTGGCGATGAACTCTGGAGAATGGTTTTCAAAGGTAACCGCAAAGGTTGGCGTTCTTAGGTTCGAATCAAACTCTGTTTTCCCGTAAAGCTTTGCCCCTTCAAGATCAGACAAGCGTTTAAGGAAGTACTCACTGAGCTGGCTTTCATGCTTATTATAAAGCGCGTAGCTTTGCTCTAAACGAGAACGCAATGAGTCGGTTGGCTCACCGAATTGCGCCAAGTAATCTACCGCCGAAATCACACCTGCAAGGCCTTCAAAGCTTTGCGTACCTGTTTCAAAACGGCCTGGGCCAATATTGGTTGCAGGCTCAACCTTGTAAGGCTTTAACGTGTGTAGCCATTGAGGTGCAACATACGCAATGCCCACATGCGGGCCGAAGAATTTATACGCTGAACACGCTAAGAAATCACAATTCAGCTGCTGAACATCGATCAAGTGATGTGGCGCGTAATGAACCGCATCAACATAAACCTGAGCACCGTGCTGATGTGCAAGCTCGATAACTTTCGCCATGTCGACAATCGAGCCCGTGGTGTTCGAAGCAAACGTCACAGCAACAAGCTTGGTTTTCTCGTTCAACAGTGACTCAAAATGCGCCATATCCAAACTGCAATCTGACTCGTCGACACGAACCTGGCGAACTATCGCGCCTTTGTCGTCTGCCGCTTGCTGCCAGCTCGATACATTCGAGTAATGGTCTAACGCAGTAACGATAACTTCATCGTCCTCTTTCCAATCTCGGCTGATCGCGCGGCTAAGTTGGAAGGTCAGCGAGGTCATGTTCGCACCGAACACAACGTTGCCAGAAGATTCCGCATTGAGTAGCGCTTGTGCCGCTTCTCTCGCTTGCTGCATTAAACCTGTGGTCTTCTGGCTAGAAAAGTAATGACCGCCTAGGTTTGAATTAAAGTGGCCAAGATATTCCGTCATGGATGCTAAAACATTTTCAGGAACCTGAGAGCCACCTGGCCCATCAAAAAAGGTCACCGGCTTACCGTTATGGTATTGGCCTAGCGCGCTAAACTGCTGGCGCACATCATTAAGAGTGAAGGACATTGCGCGCATCCTTAGCCGTTAGAACAAACACATCCATGTAGCCCATCTCATCGTGGTCTATGGTACGAATCGGTTGTGCGTTGTGCCAAAGCTTGCTGTCTGCCAGCATCGCAACCTCGCCATCGCCTAACACTTTTCTAAAGAATGGCGCTTCATGTGAGTCTTGATACAGCATGATTTCACCACCCACAATGTTATGTCGGTTAACGCCGATTAAAGCGATGTGGTCAAAACCATCTTGGTGAACACCTTCAGGAGCTACCTGAGTTTCTTCAAAAATAGCGGCAATGCGGATCTGATGGATTTCGATTTCTTGCCCGTCTTCAAGCCCGTTGGTTTCAATAAACAGCTCACACATCTCTTGCATGCCTTCACTGCTTAGAATATTTGCTTCAATCGGCTCGAACTGACGAACGACGTCACCTTGAAAGTGATTAATGTTTTCAGACTGAACAAAGTTATGTTTGTCTTGCTCAACGACTTGTCCATTACTGAATTGAACCACCGAGTATCTTCTCAATCGAAACTGGCCATCCGCATGCTCTGTGCTTGGTAGCTTAGAGAATGAAGGTGACAACTCCTTAACTGCGTGGTTACTGAGGTGGGTAATATGTAGGGTATTTTCGTGAGCATGTAACATCATCGACTCCTTAATGATTGTTAATTTACTTTCGACATTTAACGTTTTGTTTACATAGAGGATACTTGAAGATCTTGCCAAATCAACATTAAACAATCATTTATCCCGTCAGATTTAATAATTCAGACACTAAATCCAACTTGAAAATCAAAAGCAGTGTATAACACCAGAATAAAAGATGACCAACTCTTAAAACTAGCACACTCCACTAGCTAGTTATAAATCCCTGCAAATTTAAATTTAACGATATTATTAACTAGCAAGCCAGGTTTCATATTGTGTCAGCCCTTTCGCTTCAATACGCCAGCCTCCTTGCATGAACTCAAGCACCACGCTCACCATCATTCATTTCTATGCTTTTGCACAGCAAAATACGACCTACCTATCAATTGCCAAGCTATTGATTATTTACACAACAAACTGAAATTGGTTAATTTATGAGTACGCCAGAAACCAAACGCCTTTGCTTGCGCGTCTGGAACAGGTCGAGTTCGGGGGGAACTCGGCCGCCCCAAATAGAGTGCTTTCTAATAAAACCTACAATTATAAATGATGCGTTTATTTGGAATATGATGGTCTGCCTTTATGTCCTAACTTAGAATTCGTTAAAAATAGGCGACTATAAAGATTGGGAATGTTCTACACAAAACAGATGAGAGGGTAAGCAAGCTTGAAAGGTTGGTTGCTAAAAGAGCCACCTTTGGTGACATTTACACCAAAAGACAAAACGAAAATAAGTTAACTAGACTTAAAACGATTCACTTAGAAAATAGGGAATTTAGCTAACACTCAATTTCACTGGACTGATTTTTAAAACCGTTCTTCGAGCGCTTCTGCTGGTACATTCGCTGGTCAGCTAAGCTCAAACACTCAGAAAAATTGACACATTCAAAACTAGATGCGCTTCCAAAACTGAGGCCAGACTGAGGCCAATCAGCACTGCGAATTTGCTCTTCCACCTGAGTCACTCTAAGCTCAATCTGAGAATAGAGAACCTCAACTTGTTTCTCTTTATCCACTTTCAACAACCAGATAAATTCGTCGCCACCAGCTCGATAAACCATTCCAAGGTCTGTAAATTTTTCTCGCATCATGCGGCTGGTGTATTCTAAAAAGCGATCCCCTTCATCATGACCATAAGTATCATTAATCGATTTAAGGCCATCACAATCGATGAAGACGATACAATAGGAATGATGTACTAATTGTTTACTCGCATCATTAAAATCCAGCCGGTTTCCAAGCCCCGTTAAACTATCCACCCTCGACTGGATATAGGTTTTCTGATGTTGATGTTGTTGAATCCGCAACCATTCAGTCAGTGACAATAAAATGCAGGTACAATCTATTGCTAATGCAATAACAACGATGACTTCTGTCGATCTCTGAGTCGGCAATGGTGCAAAATGCGCAAAAATGTAATATACCAAAGCCGTGCCATAACAAAGACCACCGATCAAATAATATTTAGCGACAAAGTTTCGTTGATAAACCATCAATACGCCAGTCACTATCATTGTCGGCACCCAGATTGCCGCAATTAAATGGGACATAACAAAAGTCAACGAAAACGGGGCAAAGACATTAATAAACCCGATAATGACACACAGCCAACTAAAGGCCTGAAAGGTAAGATTAATACGAATAAAATGCTGCGGAAATCCAAACAATAATCTTGTGTAATAGCAAGAAAAAGCAACCGCAAACGGAAACAATACCATTCCAAAATAAACTGGGTTCCAGCTTTGGCTTGATAATAAGTACCCCCAAGCGCCTGAAGCGGCGAACCATCCCAGGCCATGTAGCCCAACATAACCAGCACAAGCCAGTGTGACTGGATGTTTAGTTTGAAAGTAACAAAAAAGAGCGAAAACTCCCAACGTTAGCATGACAGTAATAGAAGCTAATGTGAGCGTATTGTTGCGGAAAACGTGAATATAAAATGGATATTCAGGTTGAAGAGTGAAGTTAACTGCCTTTGGAAATTTCTTTGCTTCCAAGTAGAGCCAAAGTGTTCCAGATTCCTCCGCATTCAATATTAACGGGAAGCTTTGCCTATGCAGATGCAAGATACTCTTGTTACTTAATTGGCCAAAATCAAGTATTCGCCTTACTTGACCATTTGTTGATTGCCAGTACCCCCAACCTTGATCCAAATAGTTTGCACGGAGTGTAACTATTTGTTGTGACGACTTGATATCGGAGTTGGCCAAATCAACTCTCAACCCAAACGCCCCTTCACCACCAAATATCGTTTCAATCCTTGGAGAGGATTCAATGTGTTTTTTTAATATGGGAAAATCGACTGGATCAGATAACAAAGGCATTTCATACCATCTTACAGCTTCATTAGCTAACACAGATTGTTCCCCGCTGACCTGCAGCGGAGAAGCAAAAACCGAATTCAGGCACACAATAAACACATTGATAAAAAGGATTAGAATCTGCATAGAGTTCAAATGATTCCGCGCAATATATAAATATCAATAATAACACATACAAAAAAATAACAACCGAGAAACACTCAACAGTTCAAGTATTAACCAACATTACACCTGTTTGTAACCATGCCGTTCATACTAAAAGTGCGTCTTGTGGTCGCTTATCTGCACGCTAATTTTGATGAATTCTTGCAGCGTCTTTTAACGCAAACTTTTTAAAATAAAACATAGGATTCAGGTTCTCTTGTTTTTCTACTCAGCAATGTATACGCAAAAAAGTAAATACTGCTATAGAAACACCATGATCAAGAAGGCCCTAAAAGTGAGCAATATGCATAGCTGTTTGCAAGAGCACTTTCCTTGACTTATCGCTATTGATCTAAGACACAGGATTACAAGACCATCATTTAGTTCGGTTATGTTCTAACGTATAACGATTAATTACACTTCTGCCCTTGTTTAACCTTTTATTGCCTCCATATTTTCCATACAATCCTAAGCGATTATAAATTAAAACAAATTCAATTTCGGAGTCCTCATGAGCGACGTAAAGCACTGTAATTTATTGATTCTTGGTTCTGGCCCTGCTGGCTATACAGCTGCAGTTTACGCTGCTCGTGCAAACCTAAACCCAGTACTTGTTACCGGTATGCAGCAAGGTGGTCAGCTTACAACCACAACAGAAGTGGAAAACTGGCCAGGTGATGCTGAAGGTTTAACGGGTCCAGCTTTAATGGATCGCATGAAAGAGCACGCAGAGCGCTTTGAAACAGAGATCCTGTTCGACCACATTAACGAAGTCGACCTTTCAAACCGCCCTTTCCGTCTTAAAGGCGATTCTGGCGAGTACACTTGTGATGCGTTGATCATCTCAACGGGCGCATCGGCTAAGTACCTAGGTTTAGAGTCTGAAGAAGCATTCAAAGGCCGTGGCGTTTCTGCTTGTGCTACATGTGATGGTTTCTTCTATCGCAACCAGAAAGTGGCGGTTGTTGGTGGTGGTAACACGGCTGTTGAAGAAGCACTTTACCTGTCTAACATCGCGTCTGAAGTTCACCTAGTTCACCGCCGTGACACTTTCCGCGCTGAAAAGATCCTAGTGAAACGTTTAATGGACAAAGTAGAGAACGGCAACATTGTTCTTCACACTGATCGCACGCTAGACGAAGTTCTAGGCGACGACATGGGCGTAACGGGCGTTCGCATTAAAGATACTCAGTCTGATAAAACGGAAGACATCGAAGTAATGGGCGCATTCATTGCTATCGGTCACCAACCAAACACTGAAATCTTCAAAGGCCAAGTTGATATGAAAGATGACTACATCATCGTTCAGTCTGGTCTTGAAGGTAACGCGACACAGACAAGCATCCCTGGCGTATTCGCTGCGGGTGACGTAATGGACCACAACTACCGCCAAGCAATCACTTCTGCTGGTACAGGTTGTATGGCTGCACTGGATGCTGAACGCTTCCTAGATGGCCTTAACGATAAGTAAATCTGAGATTGCAGATTTAAATATCGAAGCCCTCACCTCAGTAGATGCAGGGCGTCATCACATTTTGTTGTAAATCCCTAGAGCCCAGTGGTATATCCACTGGGCTTTCTTTTGTATACTAGCCGCCCTCAACAAATAATAATTATCATTAAGCCTTCATAATGGATAAGAAAACACAACGCAGCTTGAACAAGTGGCTTAAGCAACAGAGTAAGTTAGCGAAACGCTGGCTTATGATTGCGATTAGCCTTGGCGTACTTTCAAGCGTGTTCTTAATTGCTCAAGCAGCTCTTCTCGCCTCTATTCTTCACCAGCTGATCATCGAGAATGTCGATAAATCTGAACTGGTTGGTCATTTCGCAGGCTTGGCATTATCGGTCGTTGGCCGTGCTGGCTGTACATGGGGACGTGAAATCGCAGGTTATCGCTGTGGTGAACAGATCCGGGTCTACATAAGGCAACTCATCCTAGATAAATTACGTGAGTTAGGCCCTGCTTACATTAAAGGTAAACCTGCCGGTACGTGGGCAACGCTGTTGCTAGAACAAGTAGAAGACATGCAAGACTTCTTCTCTCGTTACTTACCTCAGATGTCTTTATCGGTAATGATTCCATTCATTATTTTGGTTGTGGTGTTCCCAGTCAACTGGGCAGCAGGACTGATCTTCTTGATTACGGCTCCACTGGTACCGATGTTCATGGCACTTGTGGGTATGAAAGCCGCCGATGCGAACCGTAAAAACTTCAAAGCGCTGCAGCGTCTTTCAGGTCACTTTTACGACCGTTTGCAGTCAATGACGACTATTCGTCTATTTGACCGCACCAACGCTGAAACAGAAGTATTGAAAGGTGCATCTGAAGTGTTCAGAACGCGCACCATGGATGTGTTAAAAATCGCTTTCTTGTCTTCTGCGGTACTTGAGTTCTTCACGTCGATTTCTATCGCGATGACGGCGGTTTACTTTGGTTTCACCTACATCGGTGAGCTGAACTTCGGCCACTACGGTGCAGGCATTACGCTATTTGCAGGTTTGTTTATCCTTATCTTAGCGCCAGAGTTTTACCAACCTCTGCGTGACTTAGGTACTTTCTACCATGCAAAACAACAAGCGGTTGGCGCAGCCGAAAGTATTGTCGAGTTCCTAGAAACAGACATCACTAAGGTTAAATCAGGCAACACTCAACTCGATTCAGCTCAAGGCATCAATATTGAAGCTCAAGATCTGAAAGTATTGAGCCCTGAAGGTGTTCAACTGGTTGGTCCTATCTCGTTCGCGCTTAACACTCGCCAATCGACTGCGTTAGTTGGCCCAAGTGGTGCAGGTAAAACAAGTTTGATCAACGCTATTCTTGGTTTCATGCCTTATGAAGGAAGCTTGAAAATCAATGGCATTGAACTGCGTGACCTAGACTTAGCCTCTTGGCGTAAAACCATTAGCTGGGTTGGTCAAAACCCGTTGCTACTGCACGGCACAATTCGTGACAACGTCACTCTAGGTAAGCACGATATCACTGACCAAGTTGTCGAGAACGCACTTGAGCAGTCTTTTGCTAACGAATTCGTAAATGAGCACGGCTTGAATTACATGATTTCTGATCGCTCTGGCGGTCTGTCTGTGGGTCAATCTCAGCGTTTGGCTCTGGCTCGCGCAATGATCCAAGACGGTCAGTTCTGGTTGCTCGATGAACCCACTGCCAGCCTAGATACTCGTAGCGAACAGTTGGTAATGAAAGGCATCAATAGCAACATCGAAAGCCGCACTGCCCTGCTTGTGACGCACCAACTCGCTCCACTTCAATCGGTCGATAACATTCTGGTTATGCGCGATGGTGGTCTGGTTGAACAAGGTCATTACTCTCAGCTTTCGACTGCGGGTGGTTTATTCGAAGAGATGCTTAACGCGAACTTAGCTCAACAAGATAATAAGGGTAATTTAGATGCGTGATTTACTGCCTTACCTGAAACTCTATAAAAAGCATTGGTTTGGCCTATCGCTAGGCATGCTATTGGCTTTTGCTACTCTGTCGGCTTCTATCGGCTTGTTAACGCTATCAGGTTGGTTTATTTCAGCTTCCGCGGTTGCTGGCCTGACGATTGCACGTGAAACCTTCAACTACATGCTACCGGGTGGTGGCGTACGTGGTTTGGCAATGAGCCGTACTGCGGGTCGTTGGGGTGAACGTGTTGTGAGCCACAATGCGACATTCAAACTGTTAACTGATTTACGTATCTTCTTCTTCAAGAAGCTGGCTCCGCTGATCCCAGGTCGTATTTCAAACCTTCGTGACGCTGACCTTCTCAACCGTTTGGTTGCTGATGTCGACGCCATGGACCACGTGTACTTGCGCTTAGTAAGCCCTGTGACGGTGGGTGTGTTCGGGATCTTCTTCCTAACTCTGTTCTTAATGTGGTTCGATAGCTCACTAGGTTTAATCTTAGGTTCTATCCTTCTTATCATGCTGTTGGTTTGGCCAATCTTGTTCTACAAGCTGGGTAAACGTAACGGTGGTGAGCTGACACAAAACAAAGCGGATCTTCGTGTCACCACGCTAGATTGGATTGAAGGCTACAGCGAACTGACTCTGTTTGGTGCTGAAGAGCGTTACCGCAATGCAATTCTAGAAACGCAACGCAAGCTGATGGCGAATCAGTTTGTGAACGCTAACCTAACCGGTATGGCTTCAGCAGCGCTAATGCTGTTCAACGGTTTGACGCTGGTTCTTATGCTTTGGCTTGCGGCTGACGGCGTGGGTGGTAATGCACCAGACCCGTTCATCGCGCTAATGGCATTCGCAACCATGGCAAGCTTCGAGCTATTAATGCCAATTGCAGGTGCATTCCAGCATTTAGGTCAAACTTTGTCTTCAGCTCGTCGCTTGAACGAAGTTATTCTGTCTGAGCCTGAAGTTCAGTTTGCTGAAGAGAAGCTCGACATCAACAAGCCACTGGATATTACGTTCTCAAACGTGACGTTCAACTACCCTGACTCTGAGCGCAGTGTTCTGAACGCTGTCGACCTAACCATCCCTGCTACCAACAAGGTTGCGATTGTGGGTCAAACGGGTTCTGGTAAATCGACACTGATTCAGCTTCTAACTCGCTACTGGGACCCGAAAAAGGGTTATATCTCTATCGCGGGGATTGAGCTGACACAATGGAACGAGTCACAGCTTCGTGAATCAATCAGTGTGGTAAGCCAACGTGTCGACATTCTAAATGGTACTTTGCGTGACAACTTGTTGATTGCAAGACCAGAAGCGACCGATGATCACTTAGCGAATATCCTAAAAGATGTTGGTCTAGAAAAGCTGCTGGAGAATAACGCGCTTGATAGCTGGTTGGGTGACGGTGGTCGTCAACTGTCTGGTGGTGAGAAGCGCCGTATTGGTATCGCACGCGCGATTCTTCATGATGCCCCTATCCTGCTTCTCGATGAGCCAACAGAAGGCTTAGATAAGCAAACAGAACACAGCATCATGACGCTGTTCGAGAAGCACTTCGAAGGCAAGACGGTTATCTTCATTACACACCGTTTGATTGGTCTGGAATCGATGGATTCTATCGTTCTGATTGAACAAGGCGAGATTGTTGAAAACGGCTCTCACGAGAAGCTGTTAAACGAAGAAGGACGTTATTTCCAACTTCGTCAGGCAATCTAGCTTCCCCTTAAGCTATAAAGAAAACTATTCAAGGCCCGAGTTCATACTCGGGCTTTTTGTTGTCTGTAATTCTAGTATCGAGCAACCATTCCCCCTTAAACGGTTGTTCATGCGCTGATTAGTTTTGCCCTTTCCTACAAAAAATTACCATTTATAAAGCAACGAGTTGCGCATAATTCAAGTCGTAGCACATTACTATGATCATCTTTCTAGGATAATACGTATCGATCAACCTCATGGAATAACCTCCCCCTAAAATAATGGAGAACAGTGTATGTCTTTACGATTAATCGCAACAACGATAGCGCTTGTAGGTGCTAGCTTTACCGCTCAAGCGAGCTCGGAATGTGAAGTATCGATTGATGCTAGTGATCAAATGAAATTTTCAACTGACACATTAAGCGTTCCAGCGAGCTGTAAAGAAGTGAAGCTGACGCTAAACCATACTGGTTCTATGCCAGCCCAATCAATGGGTCACAACGTCGTTATAACAGACACTGCGTCGCTACAAGCAGTAGGCATCGATGGTATGTCGGCAGGTATCGACAATAACTACGTAAAACCTGACGACAGCCGCGTTTACGCCTTCACTCGTGTTATCGGTGGTGGCGAGTCAACCTCAATCACTTTCAGCACAGAGAAAATGACAGCCGGTGGCGACTACTCTTTCCTATGTTCATTCCCGGGCCACTGGGCAATCATGAAGGGCAAGTTTGAGTTTAAATAACTCGTTAGTCTAGATTGTACAGATACATCAAAGCCCCAACCTAAGTCGGGGCTTTGTTATATTGGCTTCGATTACAGCTTGAAGCGGCTGATTTCGCTTTCTAGCTCGTGAGACAGTTCAGAAAGCTGCGCAGCTTGCTCTGCAGCTTGGTGTGCTTCGTCTGCTAGCTCGTTAGATACGTCACGGATTCCTTCAGTGTTACGAGTAATCTCAGACGTTACTGACGCTTGCTCTTCTGCAGCAGAAGCAATCTGTGTTGCCATGTCACTGATGCGTTCAACAGCAGCATGGATTTGCGTTAGGCTTGCAGCCGCTGAGTTCGCGTCATCAACACTGGTTTCAGCAAGTGTACGGCTATCGTTCATGATGTTAACCGCTTTGCCTGTTGTACCTTGCAGCAACTCAATCGTTTGTTGAATTTCTTGCGTTGAACCGTGTGTACGTTGGCTCAGAACTCGAACTTCATCCGCTACTACTGCGAAACCACGACCTTGCTCACCGGCACGTGCTGCTTCAATAGCGGCGTTAAGTGCAAGTAGGTTCGTTTGTTCTGCAATACCTTGAATGTTAGACAAGATAGCGTTGATGCTGTTGCCGTGCTCTTCAAGCTCGAGAATCACGTTAGTTGCGATTTGAACTTCTTGAGCAAGGTTTTGGATAGAGCTTTGAGTCTGTGTCACTTGACCAGTACCGTGCTCACACGCGCCAACCGCTTCAGATGAGTTCTGTGCAGTGTGGTCTGCGTTACCTGCGATCTCTTGTGTTGCTGCAGCCATTTCGTTAACGGCTGTTGCTACCATGTTGATCTCGTCTTGTTGCATTTGGATACGAGCACTACGTTCTTCAGCTTGAGAAGCCGTTTGACGTGCTTGGTTGCCTAGCGCAGCAGATACTTCGCTTAGCTTGATCACCATGGTGTGCATGTTACCCACAAAGCGGTTGAAGTTTGCTGCAAGCTGACCAATTTCGTCGTCGCTCTTAGGCTCAAGGCGTTGAGTAAGATCGCCCTCACCTGAAGCAATTTCTTCAAGTGCTGCTGAAACGCGGTTTAGGTCGCGGAATAGGAAGCTTACTAACCAAGACACGAGTACGATTACGATGAGCGTAATAACGACAGCAGTGATGATCAGCTGAGTAAGTAGCGTTGAGTGGTTCGCTTCTTCTGTTGCTTTGTCCATCTGAACCGCGAAGATCCAGTTAGTGTTAGGCACCTTCGTGAAGTAAAGCAGCTTGTCTGCGCCGCGCTCTTTGATGATCTCGATGCTACCCGTACGCACTGCGTTTTCGATGATAGGCATAGAGATATCGTTTGAAAGCTGGCTTACCGGCTTCAAGCTTAGTGCTGAATCTGGGTGTGCTAGGAATGTGCCGTCAGAGGCATCAATTAGCATTGCGTAAGCGTTGTCACCAACATCAAGGCTGATTACATCGTTAACCAACTGGTCGATCAGTACGTCTGCACCAACAACACCAACAAGTTGGCCGTTGTGGCGAACTGGCTCTGCAATCGTTACTAGAAGTGCTTTGGTGATTGCATCTTGGTAAGCCGTAGTAATGATTTGCTTACCTGCAGCGTTTGCTTCTTGGTACCAAGGACGTTGACGAGGATCGTAATCTGCACGATTACGTTCAGGATGTGAACGGTACATTCCACCTTCTGGAGTACCTAAAAAGATATCGTCAAAGCCACCCGCTACACGAGCTTGTCTAAGGAAAGGAACAACATCATCCTCTCGTGAAAAGTCATTAAATGCTGATGCGATATCAGTACGGATATCAATCCAGTTTTTAATACCTTCAGATGCTGCTTCAGATACGCTTTCAGCTCGTAGGTATACGCCATTACGAGTCTGTTCAAATAATTGGTTTGCTGACAACCAAGTCAACGCTGTAGCCATAACGACAACAGCAGATAGGCTAGCGCCTATCAACTTCTGCTTTAGTGTTAGTTTCATGTCAAAGTTTCACGAGTGGTGGGAAATCTCGCGCATACTACCCAATATTAGTATTAAATTCGAGCGATTTCACAATTTAATATTGGAATATAATTTTAAGCAAACCATAAGCTTAAGTAATGTCAAATCCTTGGCTTATCGCCAAATTTAAGGCGGTATTGTCTCTACGGTTATTAACATTTTTATCGCACTTCACATGCTTAAAAGAGACAAGAAAACACGGTAAAGAGGAAACAAAAAAGGCAGAAGAGTTTCCTCTTCTGCCTTCATATTATTTACCGTTCTACTGCGTTTAAATTGCAGTAGATTTCAGCTTAAAAAGCCTAGCGTTTTTCTGTACGCATACCCATTAGCAAGCTCACACACATCAGTAATAGAATGATGGTGAATGGCAATGCTGTAGAGATTGCACCCGCTTGTAGAGCTTGTACTGCTTCAGTACCACCAACCCACAATAGAGCAACAGCAATCGCACCTTCTAGGAACGCCCAGAACACACGTTGAGGCACAGGCGTATCAACTTTACCACCCGCGGTGATGCTGTCGATTACTAGAGAGCCTGAGTCAGACGATGTAATGAAGAAGACTAGAACCAATACAACCGCAATGATTGAAAGCAGAGTACCGAACGGCAGTGCATCAAACATTTGGAACATTGCTAGTGATACATCCGTTAGGCCGTCTTGACCAAGAATACCAACGTTATTCACGATTTGGTCAATCGCCATGCCACCGAATACTGACATCCAAATGATAGTCACTGTAGTCGGTACAATCAGTACTGCTGTGATGAACTCACGAACGGTACGACCTTTAGAAACACGTGCGATAAACATACCTACGAATGGAGACCATGAGATCCACCAAGCCCAGTAGAATACAGTCCAACCGTGCATCCACGTTTCATCTTCACGACCGTGAGGGTTACTCAACGGAATGATGTTTTCAATGTATGCCATCAATGTCGTTGGGATAGAACCTAAAGTCACCGCGTAGCCGATTAGAGCCACTAAGATAAGCAGTAGGAAAGCCACCAACATGTTGATGTTACTGATAACTTTAACGCCACCATCAATACCACGAAGTACTGATACTACCGCCAATAAAGTCACCGCTGTAATCACAATAACTTGCAGACCTAAGCCCGCTTCAATGCCGAATACATGCTGAATACCACTTGCCGCTTGTTGTGCACCAAGACCTAACGATGTCGCCAGACCAAATAGCGTTGCAAGTACAGCAAGAATATCAACAATGTGACCTGCCCAGCCCCAAGCTCTATCACCTAAAATTGGGTAAAAGATAGAACGGATAGAAAGAGGCAATCCCTTGTTGTAAGAGAAAAACGCAAGTGACAGTGCTACTACGCCATAAATCGCCCAAGGGTGTAGACCCCAGTGATACATGGTTGCGCCCAATGCCAGTTTTGCAGCTTCTGGTGTGTTTGGTTCAACACCTAACGGAGTTTCAAACCAACCCGTGAAGTAAGCCGCTGGCTCTGCCACACTCCAGAACATCAAGCCGATACCCATACCTGCGGCAAACAGCATCGATAGCCAAGAGAAGAATGAGTAATCTGCCGTCGCATCAACACCACCAAGGCGGATTTTGCCGTACGGAGAAACAATCAAACCTAAGCAGAAAATTACGAAAATATTACCCGACCAGATGAAAAGCCAATCAAACGAATTGATAATCTGGCCTTTAACGCCATCTAGCGCAGCCTTTGCTGAAGCGGTATCTGTAATAAGAACACCGATCAGGAACAAAGCGATAAGTCCCGCACTAATACCAAATACTGGGTTATGTACGTCGAAACCCCATTTTTGGACGTTATCCTGACCAACAGTGTAATCGGTACTGTCGATACTGTATTTATCTATACCTTTAGTCATTATCCCTCTCTACGGAATACTACTAATATCCCTTACTTACCTGTGACCTAATCACAAACTCGAACCTACAATCCAAGTAGCACAAGCTGTTGTCACATTAATTCAAATACTTGGATGTCTGAAGTTTAGCAGGTTAACTTGTTGTTTTCAGTAAACTAGAATCGGTTCGATGGAATTTCAAACAATATTCACGTAATTACTCAAGTTTATGACGAAAAAAAGGTCGACCCTGTCGACCTTTTTATCAAAAATACTTTTAACTCAAAGCATTTTGGTGCTTAACCAATTGATTTTCAGTTCGTAAACCTAGCAATAAGCTTAGGCACATAAGCAATAATATGAACGCAAATGGAAGTGCCATAGAAACGGTACCGGCTTGCAATGCTTGGATAGATTCTGTGCCACCAACCCACAATAGAACCGCAGCAATCGCACCGCCCATCAACGCCCAAAAAACACGTTGAGGAACAGGTGAATCCACTTTACCGCCAGAAGTAATACTATCAATCACTAGTGAACCCGAGTCTGAAGAGGTGATAAAGAACACCATAATCAAGCCAATCGACACCACAGATAAAACAGAGCTCATTGGCAGCGCATCATAAGTGTGGAACAGCGAAAGTGTAATATCTTGTAGACCATTCATGCCAATCTCGCCCACCTTGTTCGCCACTTGATCAATCGCGATGCCACCGAAAATAGCCATCCAGATGATGATTACTGTCGTTGGGATGAACAATACAGCAACGATGAATTCACGAATCGTTCGACCTTTAGAGATACGAGCGATGAACATGCCTACGAATGGTGACCAAGACATCCACCACGCCCAGTAGAATACCGTCCAACCTTGCATCCACGTTTCGTCATCACGACCGTGAGGATTGCTTAAGGGAATGAAGTTTTCAATGTAGCCCATTAGCGCGGTTGGGATTGCTTTAATACCCGCCATGCCACCAGCGATGGTAACGAAGATAAGTAAGCCCAAAGCAACCAGCATGTTCACATTACTCAGAAGCTTTACACCACCGTTGATGCCACGAACCACGGACATTGTCGCTAAGAAAGTAACCACTGCGATAACAATCAGCTGCATGCCAATACCGCCATCGGTACCAAATACATGGTTAATACCACTGGTCGCTTGTTGAGCACCTAAGCCCAATGAAGTTGCAAGGCCAAATAGCGTTGCAAGCACAGCGACGATATCAACAATATGACCAAACCAACCCCAAGTTCTATCACCCAAGATAGGGTAGAAAATAGAGCGGATTGATAGAGGTAAACCTTTATTGAAGGTGAAGAAGGCAAGCGCTAGAGCAACAACCGCGTAAATCGCCCAACCGTGCAGACCCCAGTTGTAGATGGTTGCACCAAGAGCCAACTTCGCCGCTTCAGGAGAGTAAGCTTCAACACCTAGTGGTGTTTCATACCAGCCAGTGAAATAAGCTACTGGCTCAGCAACACCCCAGAACATTAAGCCAATACCCATTCCTGCGGCGAATAACATCGACATCCAAGATAGGTTTGAGTGCTCTGCTTTGGCATCATTGCCACCAATACGTATCTTGCCATACGGGGAGACAATGAGGGCAAAACAGAAAATTACGAAGATGTTTGCTGCCCACATGAAGAAACCATCGAAGTTACCAATGACTTTCCATTTGATTCCATCAAGCGCCGCTTTTGCGGTTTCAGGGTCTGCGACTAGAAGTGCCAACAGGAAGATAATGATCGCCCCTGCACTGATTCCAAATACTGGGTTATGAACATCAAAACCCCATTTCTGAACGTTATCTTGTCCTACTGTATAATCGGTATTTTCAATACTATACCTATCTTTTACAGGCTCCATGCTTCCTCTCTAATTTGCAGCGCACAGTTTGCAACATTACATTCGGCGCTTAAATTTCGAAAAGAAGAATATCAACCTGTCGCAAAAATACTAAAAAAACCTCCATAAAGGAGGCGTAAATTACACATTTAGTAATTAAATTACACATTTAACGTTATTTAGCGTAAGATCAGTCCACAAGCCCGGAGCTGACCGCATATTTAGCAAGCTCTGCCGTAGAGTGAATATCGAGCTTATGCTTAATATTTTGCCTATGGGTTTCTACCGTTCGATAGCTGATATTCAGCGCCTTTGCGACCTCTTTACTGCTCTCCCCTTTTGCGACTAATTTCAGCACAGCCTCTTCACGTCTGCTCAATGGATTCTTGACAGATGGCGTGGGAGTAATCGGCTGAGTAAACAAATTCTGCGTGACTTTTTCACAGAAATAGGTCGATCCTTGATTGACCGTTTTGATTGCCTGTACCATTTTTTCAGCCGAAATCTCTTTTAACATGTAACCGACAGCACCCGACTGCATCACCTTCATGATGTATTCACGGTTGTTATGCATGGTCAGCATCAGGACCTTGGCTTCTGGGTCTTCTTCTTTAATCAGATGGGTGGCATCAATGCCATTCATGATAGGCATGCTGATATCCATCAACACCACATCAGGGCGCAGAGACTTAACGACCTCTACCGCTTCTAGTCCATTGCTGGCCGTACCTATCACGCTAATATCTGGCTCGAGTTCCAATCTCGCCATAAAGCCATCCAGTACCACTTGGTGATCATCAGCAATCACAACTCGAATAACTTCACTCATTCATTAATCCCTCTAGTGTCAGTAACACTGTAATTTCCGTTCCGAGGCCAATCTCACTCATCAATTCAAAGTCACCACCGATGAACTCCACTCGCTCTCTCATGTTACGCAGCCCGATCCCTCGTTTTTCCATCGCTTTATAGGTGTTGAAACCGACACCGTTATCTTGAATCAGTAGTTGCAACACATTACCAATTTGCTGAGCGATAACCGTTACTTTGGTCGCTTGCGCGTGTTTCTCGATATTATTCAGCGACTCTTGCACCACTCGATACAAGGTTGTCGCAGCCTCAGATTTCAACTTACCCTGTTGAGTGCTAAACAAGGTTTCTACTTCAATACCCGAATGCGCCTGAAAATCTAACAGTAATGAAGACAATGCCGCTTCTAAGCCTATGTCATCCAATGAACTTGGACGAAGTTGATGCGAGATGTGCCTCACTTCTTCGATCGCTCGCATCAGTGAATGCTGCGACTTATTCAAATGTGCTTTAAGGTCTTCATTTTGTAGCTTATTACCGAGCAGTTCCAAATGGCAACGACTCGACACTAATAATTGGTTAATACCATCATGCAACTCACGCGCTAGATGCTTCTTCTCGTCTTCTTGGAACATCACCGTCTTATGCGCCAGTTCCTTTAGGTTGTTATCAGCAATCCGATGTTCATGCATGTTAATAGCCAAGGTCAGCACGATGATGACCGCGACCGTTACGCTCAAAATCACCACAATCGAAAAGAACGTGGTTTCAATATTGTTGTTAATCGCAGCCTGCATCGAAGCCACTTCTTGGTGTACGTCTTCAATATACAAGCCGGTGCCAATCATCCAGTCCCAACGCTCTAACCAAGCGGCGTAGCTCAGCTTAGACACCACCTCACCCGTCGAAGGCTTTTGCCACAAATACTGGTGAAACCCGCCTCCGGTTTGCGCTTCTCTTAACAGAGCCTCTATCAGAAAATCGCCATCTTCATCTTGCAGTTGGAGTAGGTTTTGGCCTATCAATTCTGGCTGAATTGGATGAACCAAGTTGGTCCCGAGGCGATCGTATGCGAAGAAGTACCCGTCAGAGCCATATCTAAGTTTAGACAATATGGTTCGAACTTTTTTTTTGGCTTGGGCTTCTTGGATATTTGGATCGTTATAGACGTGTTCTATGGCGTCGAACGCGAGATCAACCGTGTCTTTGAGGGCGTTTTCACGCGACTTGATTAGGCTGTCTCTAAAGATCTCGACTTCTTTAGCGCCTAACGTCTTAGTCTGGTGCAGCGAGATCCAACTAATACTCGCCGTTACCAGCAGCAACGGGAGCAACGTCAGCAAAATCAGCTTGGCTTTTAGAGGCATTCCTTTCCCTCACAAAAAACGGCTTACTGAACATCAATAAGCCGTTTTACTTTAGCAATTTATAGATAGCCGTTGAAACATATCATTCACATTCTTGGCTTCACTCACATTCCATAGAAAGATGGGAAAGCGAGAAGTGATCCAAGTACGAGGATTTGAATCAGAATGAACGGCATCACACCTCGGTAGATGTCCTTAGTCGTCACGCCTTTAGGTGCTACGCCTTTTAAATAGAACAAACTAAAACCAAATGGCGGCGTTAAGAAGGAAGTTTGTAGGTTCATCGCAATAAGGATAGCGAACCATGTCATGTTGATGCCCATCAGTTCAGCAACTGGCGCAATGATCGGCACGATGATGAAACAGATCTCTACGAAGTCGATGAAGAAACCCAGAATCAGAATCACCAGCATGGTAATGATCAGGAAGCCCCATTTTTCACCTGGCAGTTGTAGCATCCACTCTTCAACCAGATAGTCGCCACCAGTGTAGGTAAACGCCATTGAGAATGCCGTTGCACCCAACAAGATAGCAAATACCATCGCCGTTACTTTCACCGTCTCTTTCGACGCCTCGTACACCATCGACCAACTAAATTGACCGTAAAGCAGTGCAAGTATCATCGCACCCGCGCCACCTAATGCGGCTGACTCTGTTGGCGTAGCAACACCTGCGAAGATAGAGCCCAGTACAACAATGATTAACGCTAGAGGCGGAAGAATCGCTTTCAGTGCATTAAACACTTCCTGCTTACGGCTGATGGAGTCATCACGTTCAATAGGTTGAGCCGCTTCAGGGTGTAGCTTTGCGTATATCAAGATATAAACGATGTACGCGCCGACCAGCATCACGCCCGGCCAAATCGCCGCTTGGAACAAGTCGCCTACAGGAACACCTAGAACATCACCCAATAGAATCAATACGATGGAGGGTGGAATGATCTGCCCTAGCGTACCAGACGCACAAATAGTGCCGCAGGCTAAGCCTTTGTCGTAATTGTACTTGAGCATTACAGGTAGGGAGATAAGTCCCATAGCAACAACAGAAGCACCAACCACGCCAGTAGAAGCCGCAAGTAGTGAACCTACTAATACGGTTGAAATCGCGATACCACCACGAACGCCGCCAAACAGTCGCCCCATAGACTCAAGCAACTGCTCAGCAAGCTTGGTCTTTTGTAGAACGAGCCCCATAAAAACAAACAATGGAACGGCCATCAGAACCGTGTTTTCCATAATGGATTGAATTCGATATGGCATGAAGGCAAACATTTCGATGCCCTCAGCCCAAACACCAAAGATTAACGCGATACCACCAAAGGTGAACGCCACTGGGAAGCCAAGTAAAAGTGCAAACAAGGCTACGAAAAACATTACTATTCCAATCATGTTCAGCCTCTACTTATTCTTTGTATGAGTATTGTTTGCATGGATAAGGTGCGGATTAAAAATCTTGTTTAGCGAATGCAGGATTAAACCTACGCCACTGAGTGCCATTAAGAAGAATGACAGCGGGATCATAGCTTTGATGATCCAGCGATATGGCAAGCCACCCGGGTCACCTGAGGTTTCACCGAGGTTATAGCTCTCTTTGGCCACATCAATACCAAACCAAGCAACCAGCAAACAAAAAGGCATCAGAAAGATCAGTGTGCCGAGCAGGTCAATAATCGCTTGTGCCTTGAAGCTCAGTTGCTCGTAGAACACATCCACTCGCACATGACCACCAGCCTTGATGGCATAAGGAACACCTAATAGGAAAACGGCTGAGAAGAGGTGCCACTCCATCTCTTGGAAAGCGATAGAGACATCGTTGAAGGCATATCTCATGACAACGTCATACACAACGTTGGCGATAAGTAGAATAAACAACATACTGGAAAGCCATCCCAGTGCGTCACCGATACGATTAAACAGGCGTTCAATATAAATTAGACTTCGCATTCCCGACTCCATGGAATTTGAAAAGACATCGCGCAGCTGAGGTAACGAGCTGTAGGACGTAGAAAAGGTTCTTGAGCGTAATACAGGACTTATCCTGCTTAGTTATTATGTTTTAAATGAACCCTCGGCTTATTCACTCTTAAATACTCAATAAGAAAAGCTTCGGGTTCATTTAGATTCAGTTCAACAACTGTCGATTATTTCGCTTGGCTATTTAGATAAGCTCTATGTGAAATATCCGTCCATGAACGTACTTGCTCTAGGTAGCTTGCTTGTGAAGCTTGAATCTCTTTTGCTAGCTCATCTTTCTCAGCATGTGCAGCCAGTAGGCGATCGTTCGCTTCTTTCAGAGCAGACATAACCTCTGGTGGGAAATCTTTCACTTGTACATCTGGGTATTCTGTCTTCATTGAAACCCAGTTCTTACCACTTTCGTGCGTTGCTTGTGTGTACATGTCGTAAGCCGCAGTACGCATTGCAACACGTAAGATTTCTTGTAGGTCTTCAGGCAGCTTGTTCCATGTACGCTTGTTCACTAGGAATTGAAGCTCTGAACCCGGCTCGTGCCAACCTGTGTAGTAGTAAGGCGCGATTTTGTGGAAGCCCATTCGTAAATCCAGCGATGGACCTACCCACTCTAGTGCATCAATCGTGCGACGCTCTAGAGACGTGTAAAGTTCACCTGGGGCAATGTTCGTCGGTTTAGCACCTAGCTCAGCAAGAATCTCGCCTGCAAAGCCCGGGATTCGCATTTTCAGACCTTGTAGATCTTCAACGCTGTTGATCTCTTTTTGAAACCAACCCCCCATCTGGATATCCGTGTTACCACCAGGGAAAGACATCAAGTTATGTGGAGAGTAAACCTGCTCCATTAACTCCATACCACCACCGTGATAGAACCACGCGTATTGTTCTGCTGGCGTCATACCGAAAGGCATAGAAGTGAAGTAAAGAGTGTTTGGAACTTTACCTTTCCAGTAGTAAGAGCCTGAGTGACCCATGTCGTATTGACCAGACTTAACCATGTCAAAAACGCCAAGAGGTGCTTTGTGTTTGTTTGCTGAATCGATTCTGATTTGCAGTCGACCATTCGACATCTTCTCAGCCATCGCCGCCATGTTTTTGGTTGCATCACCGAAAACTGGGAAGTTTGGTCCCCAAGTTTCCGCAAGTTTTAAACGGTAAACCTTATCAGCGGCTGTAGCACCAGTAGCGACCAAAGCTAAACAAGCCGCAGCAGTTACTGCAACGTTTTTAAAAACTCGTGTGAGGGAGTTAGAAATGAGACTCATGTTCACGTCCTTTGTTGGGTTAACACTCTTTCTATGAGCATTTTTTATGATTCAACATAAGAGTGCACCGTGATGAGGCAACAAGATATCAGGGAGAGCACGCACGCATGGCGTTAACAAAGTTACGTATTAGACCAAAGGATTAAGTAGAACTACGTAGGAGATGATTGAATAGTGTCGATTTCAAAGGAGTTTGGATATTCACCAAGG
Source organism: Vibrio sp. 10N.222.49.C12 (assembly GCF_041475025.1). Taxonomy (NCBI): domain Bacteria; kingdom Pseudomonadati; phylum Pseudomonadota; class Gammaproteobacteria; order Vibrionales; family Vibrionaceae; genus Vibrio; species Vibrio sp. 10N.222.49.C12. The sequence continues at coordinate 69,449 of NZ_JBFRVF010000001.1, forward strand.
CAATGCGTATTGATAAATACCTAAGTATTAATAATTAAATACTCTTAACAATTGATTGCCATTTCGTGATGAAGCTCTATTCATTGCTGTATTTTAGGGAAAAAAATCAAGGCTTTGCTCTCTTGATCTACCTAGCTAACGCCCTAATTTAGTGCTTGCTGATTCGAAGCTCTGACACGAGACAACACTAATCAGTTAAGCCGTATATCGAATTGGAATTGAGATTATAGAGCCTAGGTTTAGGCTTGGATTTGGGCTCGGACTTGGCATAATGTGCCAGATACAAAAAAGCCTCGAAAATCGAGGCTTAAAAACTTAACGAAGCGAATGTAATCCCACAGGATTAGATAGCTTTGTAGATAACCTTGTTACCTGCTAGCTGCTCTTTCGCTACTAGGTTTTCTTCAAGAAGTTTTTTCAATGCGCCTGTTGCCCATGAAGCTGCTTTCGCGTCTTCTTGACCAGCTTCTAGGCCGATACCTTTAGGGTTAATGCCTTCAGCATTGCTAACAACGATGTCTAGAACTTGTTGTTGCTTAGGAGTCAGTGCTACTGCAACTTCTTTAGTTGCTGCTACTGCTTTCTCTACCGCTGGTTTTGCTGCTACAGTTTTTTCTGCTACAACTTTCTCTGCGACAGGCTTCGCTTTTTTCGGCGTTGCCACTGCTTTAACTACAGCCGCTTTAGTGCGTTTCTGCAGTTTAGCCTGCACCTTACGCTTATGAGCAAGTCTCATTGAATATTTCTCCAGTTCACTGCTCTTTTCGCAGTGGTGAAAATTTGAAGCGCGATTTATACCAAAAAACAGGAGCTATTTGTAGAGTGAAGCGTCGAAAGTCGACGAAAAATACCGATATTGTCTACTAGCGTCTATTATTTAAACATCGACTTATCAATTCAGGGTCATATACACTGGTTATCCATCCAGACAAAAATATGAAAACTTGGTGTTACCTATGGACACTCGTCACCTTAGTAATTTCTCTTTGCCTTCATTCACTCGCTCGTACCGTATCCTCGCCATTATTTTAGGCTTCATTTGCTTGATCGTTTCGCTCTACAGTGACAATCCAAAGTTACTGATCGTGGGTGCTTTTTGCAGTATTGCGCTTCTGGGAACTGGCTACTATTTGATGCTGCGCAGCCGAGTGATGTTCACACTTACCCCGACTCATTTTCAGCAGCACTTTTACAAAGGGGGTTGGGTTTTAAAATGGAGTAACATCCAAAAAATTGGTCTTTGCACTTATGAACAAGATGGTTGGCATCAACCTCTGCCCTGGGTCGGAATTAAAGTAAAAGATTACTCGCCCTACCTCGATTCGATTTGCCCTAAAATAACTTGTGAATTATTGCTCAGCCAACGAGCACTTTTGTACTTAGGAGCCAAACAAGCAGGCAAAGAGTCCAACTTTGAGGATATGGTTCTCGACTCATCGCATTACCATGCGCGTTGTACTGAAAGTGGCTGTGTCGAACTAAGCCAATACAAAGAGTCGCAGAATACCGACAACGTAAATTTCAACGATAACCAATCACAGGACAACCTTGATTCACCGAATGAGACAAACAGTCCAAACGCGGTGATTAAAAACTATTCTGGATTGCAGGCGATGCTTGCCAACAGAATGAAATATCAAAGGGGCTTCCACGGTTATGACATTTTCATATCAACCCATGATTTGAATATGAGTGGAGAAGAGTTTGTGGGGCTGGCTCGACGCTACTTGGCTGCCGCTGAACGTCTTTCTGATTAAGGTTTACCAGTAAGTTCACACACAATAAAAAAGCTTAGCTTTCAGGACAAAAGCTAAGCTTCATTTTCAATCAATCGACACAAATAATCGGTTGGAAAATCAAAGATTTAATTAGTACAGAGGCATTTCATCTGCGACGAACGGGTTTGATGCACGCTCGCGACCGAATGTCGATTCAGGACCATGGCCCGGAACGAATGTTACGTCACTGCCTAGTGGCCAAAGCTTAGTCTTGATTGAAGCGATAAGCGTATTGAAGTCACCTTGTGGGAAGTCAGTACGGCCAATTGCGCCGTTAAACAACACATCACCCACAAACGCTAAACGAGCTTGCTCACTGAACAGTACAACGTGACCTGGCGTGTGGCCCGGCGTGTGAATCACATCAATCACTTGATTACCAAAAGTGACTTTGTCGCCCTCTTCTAACCAAGTGTTTGGTTCAAAAGCTTTACACAGTGGGAAACCAAACATCTGACTTTGATTCTCTAGACCTTGTAGCCAGAAGTTGTCTGCCTTATGCGGGCCCACAATTTCAACCTTCAAGATCTCAGCAAGTGGTACCGTACCGCCAACATGATCTAAGTGACCGTGCGTCAGTACCAAGTTCACAACCTTAACACCGAGTTCTTCAATGATAGCCGCGAGTTGTTGAACATCACCGCCCGGATCGACAACGATGCCTTCCATGGTTTCATCACACCACACAATCGAGCAGTTCTGAGAAAAAGAGGTAACAGGTACAACTTGATACTTAAGAGACATATACAAACCTTAAAGAGCGAATCTGGTGAACAACTCGAATATCGCTATGTTATTGGCAACAAACCCAACAATAACAAACTAAACAGCAACAAACTGAGCAGCAATAAACCGAATTATTAGAACAAACTGAAATTTGGGCAAACTATGACATTGGATGTCTACTTTGACAAGTGCCTACCGTATCACTCAATAACTCAGCTTAGCTCTACCAGCTGCGAACTGGACCAGTATCAATGTGGATGAAGTTACTACGAGCGTAATAACCAACACCACCTGCTTGCAGACTTTTAGCTACGTCTCTCAGTTCCTTTAAATCAACACCATCGATACGAAAATCGATCGCTTTACCAAGCATGTGATAGCTCTTTTTAGCGACACCACTCGACTTAGAGCGCAACGCTTCGTTGGTTGCTGGAGAGCGGTAGCCAGAGATGATTTGAACTTCTTTTTGAATACCCAGTACATTTTGAATCTGAGTAATCTGATCAAACAGGTTCTTATCCATTGGATGAATCTCATTGCGGCGGAAGTCACGGCACAGTTTGCTAAGGCGTGCCATCTCGTCACCAACATAGTTAGTGCCATCGAAATAACAAGTCTCTAATCGTTCACCAGTGTGAAGATTGTTCATGCTAATCGTTCTTGGTTGATCCGGGTATGAAGCGAAAGCGATAGAAGGAGTAAGAGAGGCGACTACAGCAGTACCACCAGCGTAAGTCAGAAACTGACGGCGTGAAAATAAACTTTGAGACATACAGCAAAAAAACCAATTAGATCGAACGAAAAATGCACGATACATAATGGAATTTGCTGCGTCAACGTACAAAAACCGTGCAAAACGTTAGTATTTGTAACCTTTGCACGGTTAGTTATTGATACTCATTATAATTTTATCAATAGAAGCTTGGTTGTCATTTTTCAGTCAAGATCACCTTTCTTGACCATATTTCAATCAACCGCCCTCTTTATCATATTGGTAGATATCACCGCGGTATTGTATGCCTCCTTCTTCAAACAACACGGTTTGATAAATGATATGCACTGGAATTCGCTTCTTGAGACGAACCTTAGTATTGGGCGCAAGTTCATCATCCTGATTCGGCACTTTCTTTACCTTAGTCGCAAATAACAACTCCGCGAGTTCCTCGGCATGCTCAACACGAATACAACCAGAGCTATAGGCGCGGAAGTCATCGTTAAACAAGCTTTTACTTGGGGTGTCATGGAGATAGATGGCTCGCTTGTTGGGCGTATTGAACTTATACAAACCCAATGCGTTACTAGAGCCTGCTTGCTGGCGCATTCGATAAGGAAAAGAGTTAAAGTTAATCGTTTGCCAATCTATCTCGGTAGTATCGACAGTTTCCATCGAACGCCAACCATCGATCACTTGAAAATTGTGTGTTTCAAGATAACTCTCGTCGGCTTTTACTTTAGGCAAGATATCTTTAACCATGATTTTCCATGGCACGTTCCAAGTCGGATTTAAGATAACCGAATCAAGCTTTATCTCTAAGAGTGGTGTTTTTCTCGATTTTCTCCCAACCACAACTTTAGATTCAAAAACCTCTTCCCCATCTTCCCAATACTTCATATCAAAACTAGGTACATTCACCACAATCAGTGAGTCTCTATTTCTTGGCCATAAGCGGGCACGCTCGGCGTTCAATGCTAGGGAAGTAAGTCGATCATCAAAGCCCATATTGATCCATTTGATCGTGTCTGGCCCGATGATCCCATCATCCGTAAGACCGTGCATGCGTTGGAAAGATTTAATCGCCTTTTGCAGATCTCGATCGAACTTGGGAAAATCGACCGCGATCATCGAGGTATCAACACCAACCAAAGCAATGCGCTCAACAAGAACCGTCTTGTCTGAAAGCTCGTCACCCAAGCGCTTCAAACCTTTCTGTCTATATCGTTCAATATTGAGTTCAGAGGCGGTTTCTAACACCGAATAGGTTGCTTTGAATTGGTCAAAATCCCCAACAGGCGGCGCGTAAGACAACACCATCTCCAATAAGTAATCATTGGCGACGCTGCTTTTTAAGCTCATCAGGATATGCGGAGAAGGCGCTGGTAATTTGGAATGCAGCTTGCCCGAGAAGTACCACTCTTTACCGGCAAGCGGCGCATTTTCAACGTAGCTCAGGTAGTAGATAAAAGTATCGGTGAGTAATATGTCCAACTCTTGCCATTGAGCATGGGATTGATAGTGACGAATTTGCTTGAGTTGTCGATCGAAGAGTGGTGCCATTTGCGCTTGTTCAAGAAGCGACAATTGGAACTCAAACGCTTTAACCAGCTCAGGAGAATCCCAAAGGATAGGCAGAGAAGTGTCTTGATAGATACTCTGTGTGAGCTCTGGATATATAAGCATGAAAGAGAGTTCTGATTCCGCCGGAATGAAACGGCTCTCGTCAGAACTCGCATAGCTCCATGCATGCACGGAAACTAACACCAATAATCCACAGAAGTATTTTGCTAACATGCTTAACTCCGTCACCAACAATTCCATAAGTATGGCAAAGAAACGGGAGTAAGCATGTTATTTTTTAAGGGATTTATGAATCAAATTGCACTCCAGTGATTATCCCACTGGACCGATGATTGCTGAGTTGATTTCTCATAAGGCTTGCGCTGGCTAACCACACTGCCCGCCCCAGAGCTTAATCGAAACTCACCATCAAACAGCACAGCACCAGAAGCGTCAGATAATGCAGACAGTTCTACTAATTCTTTGGTCTCTTTCGACCAAATACCGTAGCAATTGCCTCTTGGCGAAGTCGCAATAATCCAATCGTCTGACGCCGCAATACTGGCGATATAGTGATTGAACCTTGCCCATTGCTCAGGCTCTGCGTTCAGTGATTCAAACTGGCCGCCTTTAGTATGCATCGCCAATAGCGAAGGATACTCATCTGGTTCACCACGATATTGCTGGCCACAAAGTACCGTTTCAGCACCATCATGGGCTAAATGTCGAATGCTCAGCTTCTTATCCAACAATTCAACCTGATCAAGTAACACACCTTCAGGAGAAACATAACTCAAGCTCGGCAGCATCGAATCGAGGTTTTTCGGTGTTCTACCATCAGTATGAACGCCACCAACGCCGATCGCGAGATTACCATCCGGCATGATGATCACTTCATGTGGGCCGATACCGAAATCAGTGAACTCTTCGACCTTACGATAGCCTTGCGCGACATCGTAAACGCCAATCACGCCTTGGCTGGTGTCGGTTTTCCCTTCGGTGGCATACAGTAACTTGCCATCTAATGAGTAAACCCCATGACCATAGAAGTGGCGGTTGTTACCTTTGACGACCATTTTGATCTGCTGACCGTTTTTATAGTCAAACACCATAAAATAGTCACCAGGACGACGAGCAAAAACCACCGCATGCGATGAGGTTGGGCAAATCGCGACGCCATGGCCACGATTGGGGATGGGAAGTTGGCTCAGTGGCATGCCAAATTCGTCAGCTACAACTGCAGAATATTGACCACGACCATTAAGCGCACAGCCAATCAGTTGGGGATCGTTCGACGCACTCACCCCATCCTTTCGAGTCGCACACCCAAACGGAAGCAATGGAACAGCTGCACAACCCAGTGCAGCCTTGAGTAACGATCTTCTCGTATTATCAGTCACCATCGGTAGCATTAAATCCTATTACCACGCCAAGCTCTATCGCTACTTCTTCATGAATCAGGTACTTCAAACGTTCTAGTTTGTTGTATTGAGTCAGCACCTCTCGGTAGCCCTCTTTGCTCTGTAATAGAGTAAACAAGCTAGAGTCTGTAGGCCAAGTATCTAAGGTTAGCGTGAACTGGGCAGCTACACGATCGGCAAGGTCATTTAAGCCCTTTTCTCTCAATAAACCATCAAGACCATTACCATCTGCTAAGTACAATTTCTCTAGCGCCGCTACGTTCGATTTCAGCTGAGTCATTGAGGTTTGAGCGCGCCATGATTCCGAGAAGTAAGGGCGTGGATGACCAATTTTAGCCATCGGACGACTCAGTTTTTTCATGCTGTAATCAAGTTGATTGGTCAACAAAGCGATGTACTCCGATTCCCAACGCATCTCGTCCAGTGCTAACCACGGGTTAACCTGCCAAGCTTCAGCAATAGAGGCCGATTTCATCGCCAGGTTTTGTGCGATAGCTTGTGAAGATAGACAACCTGAAGCTTTGTCTTGAAGCAATGGAGATTGCTCGTCGTACAGAGACCACTCCAAGGCGCCAAGCCCTTGAACAGTCACACTCTGCTGTGCGATTTCATCTTGTGACCAAGCTTTATCTTGCTGAGTCAGTTGACGCATTTTTAGACCTGTGGTGTTCTTTTTGTCTGGCCAAAACTGAACATTCCAGCTCTGTTCCAATGCCGATGTTGGGCCTCTTTCTTGTCCTTGCAGTGCCATCCAGCTGTTCATGGTGAGCTGCCACTGATTTTCCAACGCATCCAGCTCAATATTGTTGGTTTCACAGTAACCCTGCATCAAGACTTCCAGCTCACCGGCTTGCTTAGCGAATAGCACGGCTGAATCAAACTCTTGTTGATACACGCTACGGCTGATATGAGCAGTCGTGTCTGCTTGATAAGAGACACCGTTAACCTCAGATGAAGCCGTTTGCTCACCCGATGATTGGCAGCCTGCCATAATTAATGCCGACAAAGGCATTAACAAAAATTTATGTGTCATGCTGTTACCTTACTTCCTAATTTTTCTTTTAATTATATGAGTTCATTAAATGCGAAACGACCGCTGGCCTCGTATTGCTACAAGTTCAGCGGCGCTAAGTGGTTTAATAGCGGCTTTCTTAAGTCATTAGCCGTTAACTAAACTGAATTCAACTCAGCTTATAACGAGTTTAAAAACGCCAATAACGCTTCACGCTCGCTGCTACTAAGATCTAAAACGTTTTGTTTCGCCATTTCTGCTTCACCGCCATGCCAAAGCACAGCTTCCATAACATTTCTCGCACGACCGTCATGAAGTAAGAAGGTGTGACCATTCACTTCTTTGGTATAGCCTAATCCCCACAATGGCGTGGTGCGCCACTCTTGACCGTTTGCTAGATACTCTGGGCGATTGTCGGCCAAGCCTTCTCCCATATCGTGCAGTAACATATCGGTATATGGGCTGATTAGCTGTTTAGACAACGCAGGTAAGCCTTCACGTTCTGCTGTGCGAATTTCAGCTTGGTGGCAACTTTGGCAACCAATAGCTTTAAACAGTTTTTTACCTTGAACAACCGCAGGCTTATCAACGTTGCGACGAATTGGAACCGCCAAATGCTGCGAATAGAACTCAACAAAATCTAGGATATTATCGCTGACTTCAGGTTCACCACCATTTGGAAAATCATCACAGGTTGATTGAGCTGATGTGCAGTTTTCGTTCGGAAATAAGCTGCTTGTCAGGCCTAAGTCACCGTTAAATGCCGCCGCGTTTTGCTGCATTAAGTTTGGCTGCCCGGCTTTCCAACCGAAACGACCTAGCGCCATTTCATTGGTTTGAACATCAAGAACATAGTTGGCTTTACCCGACACGCCCTGTTTGTCTGCCAATTGCTGCTCTGCAAATCCAAGAATCGTTTCTTGTGGGATACTTTCAAGCAAACCAAGACCAATCATTGGCGGCGCCACTCGAGCTGAAAACTCGGTCTTAGGATGCATCTCGCCGAAAGCAAGTTCAGTAATATTTAAAGTGGGTTTACGCAGAGTAACGACGGTACCGTCTTTGAATTCAACAGGAACATCCGTGTAGCTAATGTTCACTTTGCCCTCTGGTTTTACACCTTGAAGCGCAAAATCTTGTAGCTGACCGCCGTACGTCGGCTCTGGAATTCCACCATCTCGAATGAAGGCTTGTCTCTGCTCTGGCGTTTCAGCCGGAATGCTTAAACGAACCAACATGGATACTGCGTTCTCATCTCCTTCTTCTGGCGCGTGACCACGACCATCTTTGATGTGGCAGTTTTGACAGCCGTTAGTATTAAATAGTGGTCCTAACCCATCACGAGCATCGGTTGATGACGGTGCAGGAACCCAAGGGTTTCTAAAGAAGCTATTACCTACGCTGAAATCCAAGCGCTTACTCATTGGTAGATTGGCTGCGGGAAGGGAAAAAGCGTTCGCTCCCTCTTTCTTCACGGTCGTTTTGCCGCCAGAGTAGGTTTCATGAGCGTGTAATGGAGATACGAAAAACAGTGCGGTTAATAGTGAGGCTGAGAGATACGACTTCATACATTGCCTTGCTGTGTTTTTGATTTTAGTTTTTATGTGGGTGTGGCTTTCTTGAGGATCAAACAATTAAGGGCTCAATCAGAGCCCTTACATTTGTGTCGGCTCGGGTTCTTAGAACTCGTGATCCGCTGTGTCTGGGTTTAGGCTATCAATGCCAATCACACCCGCAGCACGCTCAATAGCCGCTGTTTGAGACACTAGCGCAACAATTGTTTTGTTTACTAGTGCATTACCCGCAGCGTTGTCAGCAGCGATTAGCTGATCGAAGTGCTGGTTGTTTTTCTCTGCAGACGTTACTAATTCGCCTACTTGTGCACGTGCTAGGTCAAACTGCTTTTGAATCTCTTTCGCAGCTTGCTCATCTTTTTGCTCTACTAGGTCGAACAGGCTTGGGCCGGAAAGCAGAGTACCGTCTTCACGCTTGTATAGACCCGTGTAAACGTTGTAGATGCCTTGCTCGTTGTAGTAGTGAGAGTTGTGCGTGTTATCAGAGAAACAATCGTGCTCGTCTTCAGTAGAGTTTGCTTCTAGTGCAACCTTCATACGCTCACCCGCTAGCTCACCTAGAGACAGTGAACCCATGCCGAATAACATTTTACGTAGGCCGTTTTCGCTAGATTCAGAAAGCAGTTCTTGACGGTAGTTGCCTTTCTCGCCTTCAGCCCACTGCTTTTCCATCCATTCTAGGTCTTGGATAAGTAGCTCAGCAGATGCTTTTAGGTATGCGCCACGACGGTCACAGTTGCCGTTAGTACACTCAGCGCCAACAACGAAATCAGTGTAAGCACGCTCACCTGCACCGCTGTTTGTACCGTTTAAATCTTGGCCCCAAAGTAGGAATTCAATTGCGTGGTAGCCAGACGCTACGTTCGCTTCAGAACCACCGATCTCGTTCAAGTCTGCGATTAGCTCAGGGGTGATGTTGGTTGCATCAACGGTAGTCTGACCAATTTGGAAAGTCTTGTTAGCCACGATGTTTGCGCTAGCGCCTTCGTTACCAAGTTCATATTGGTAATCAGTCGAAACATAATCAATCAGGCCTTCATCAAGTGGCCATGCGTTCAGTTGGCCTTCCCAATCATCAACAACAGCGTTGCCGAAGCGGAAAACTTCTGACTGTTGGTATGGTACGCGAGACTCAAGCCAAGCTTGTTTTACTTGTTCGAAGTTGCCAGCAGAAGGAGAAGCTAAGAAGGTATCAATAGAAGAGTTCAACGCTTTTGCTGTAATTACTGAATCTGCAAACACGGCATGAGCAATATCTGCGTAATGTTCTACAACTTGATCTTGAGTTACTGCTGCGAAAGAAGAAGCAGAGGCAAAAAGGAGTGACGAAGTTACGGCTTTTGTCACTAAAGATTTAATGGTCATGAAGCATCCTTGTTGAGCTTTAAATTATTATTCGTAGTAATAGTGCAAACCATTATCATTTGCACTACGGATTGAAATAATACAAACTTACAATTTTATTGCAAGATAAATACAAAAAAACCTCACATATGTGAGGTCTTTAAACATTTTTATGTTAAGCGTAACAAAGAGGCTAATCAGATATCCAGATTATGCTTACCGTGTGAGACTTTTGCCTTCAGGTAGCTTTCATTACCCGATTTGATATGAGCAGAGGTATTCACCACTTCTTCAATCTCAATACCAAAAGATTTTAGCTCATTGATCTTCTTAGGGTTGTTGGTGACTAAGCGGATTTTTGTAGTACCTAAGGCGCGTAGCATTTCAGCAGCTTCAGTAAAATCACGCAAATCGTCACCGAAACCTAGATGGTTATTGGCTTCGTAAGTGTTCATACCTTCACTTTGCAGGCGGTATGCATCGATTTTATTGTATAAACCAATACCACGACCTTCTTGGCGTAAGTAAAGGATCACCCCACCCGTCTCACCCATAATTCTAATGGTTTCGTCTAACTGCTCGCCACAGTCACAGCGAGAAGAATGGAAAACATCACCAGTCAGGCACTCAGAGTGCATACGAACAAGAGGTATGTCTTGTGTCTTGTCTGCTGATTTAAATATCACAGCAACATGCTCTTTATCTGTTTTCAATCCATGAAAAGACAGAAGTTCAGCATCTATACTGCTTGTTACCCCTACTTTGAAATCTATTCTGGCACGCACTTCCGCCATAGCTATACTCACTTGAAAATTCGATGTATTTAACAACACTACATTATATGTCTAGGCAATATTTTGTAGCTAACTATCTAATGATAGACACTATGAGGCTGTTAACAATTTTTTTCAAGGTCGACCTCGTACAAATTGTTATAATATAACAATTATTTTTCACATAAGAAAAAACCCCACATTGGGATGACCAACATGGGGTTATAAATTAATCAGTTGCGGCTAAGACTACGATTTTTTACAGAACGATCAACTTACTTGAGTTTGCTTCCAGATGACAAGCTGAACCCAAGCGTTCTCTAATTCGGTTAACTCTTCTTGAGTAAGCGTAGAAATGCTCGACTTTGCACTGTATTTTTCTGCCCATTTATCAGATCGGACATGAGTATGGAACTCTTTCTTTAAATTTGAGATTACGTTATCCACAGATACATCCTTATATAGCAGTGCTTAGCCTTTATAATCGGTCAATGTTACAAAATACAGGTCAATTGGTAAACAGTAATACACAATTTTTATGAGCTCTTCCTAACACTTTTTACTGATAAATATATAAATAAGAGAAATAATAGGCTCGGTAGCAACCAAAGTAATAGATTTGAAACCTTCATCGCCGGCTTATAAAGTACAAATTCACCAAATCTTTCCGTCATATATCGAGTAATCTCATTATTACTCTTCCCTGCTTTCACCATATTGAACACAACAAGGCGTAAGTCTTTTGCTATTGGTGAGTTGGATTCAATCAGATTTTGGTTTTGACATTGTGGGCAGCGTAACGTTTTCGCCAAGCTAATAGCACGTTGCTGTTGTTCTGGGTTTTCAAACTCAAACAGTTCAACTTGAATACTCGTATCTTTATTACTGGCAGTAAACAGATCTTCAGCCATGGTTGAAAGGCTAATCACTAAAAGAGCTGACAGCATAAACAAGGTTTGTACTAGAGACTTCATCATCCATTCACACCATCAAAATACATCGCAAGCTCATCTTTCCATACCATTTCATTAATCACGCCCAATAGCTTTTTAATGATCTGGCCATTGGCATCAACCAAATACGTTTCAGGTGTGCCGATTACGCCCAACTCTAATGCTAACTTGCCTTGAGGGTCACTGATCACGGTTGAGTACGGGTTGCCATCGTTCGATAACACGTTAATCGCAGCCCCAGAGTTATCTCGATAATTAAGCCCAACGATGGGAATGCCTTTATCGTGAAGTTGAAGCAAAAATGAATGTTCGGTTTTACATATCCCGCACCAAGATGCCCATACATTAACCAGTTGATAAGGGTGCTGCGTGACATCAGTAAGCGTAACTTTCTGCTGACCACTGACGCCTTCACTATTCACTAACGCACTCGATGTAAATTCTGGAAATGCCCTTTGTTGTTCAGACACCATGGTCGATTGCTGCTTATTATCAAGCGCAAAGACAAATCCCAGCACCACAATCAATGCTAAGGCAATTAGAGTAATTAGCTTGTTACGAACGCTGGTATGCATACTGTGACGCCTTAACGGTTTTCTTTTTACGATGAGTTAACGAAAGCAGTGCCCCCAGTATGGATATCAAACCACCGAACCAAATCCAGCGCGCATACGCTTTGTACTGAACACGGAATGCATAAGCGGTTGAATCCACTTTTTCACCCATGGTGATATACACGTCGCCATGCCAGAACCACTTCATTGCTGGCTCACTCATGTTCATTACTCTGACTTGGTAATGTCTTCTCTCTGGTTCGATAGAAAATGCTTGTTCGTCGGCATGGAGGTTGAGCAAGGCTCTTTCTGCCGTAAAGTTCGAAGCGACATAGAGTTCTGTATCGCGATGAGAGAGCGTCCAGTCCATAAACTCAACCTCTTCACTTGGGCTCAATTTGTAACTTCGCTCAAATGAATGGTAACTGTTCATCGCGGCGCCTATCGCTAATAGTGCGACACCCACATGCGCCAACGTCATCACCCATACTTTGCGTTGAAACTTAGAGTTGCGCGTTACCGCCAAGCCGTAAACATGAGTCAGAGCTACCCAAAACGCAAGTGACCATGTCATTAGCACCATCACTTGGATCGCTTCAACTTGCAAAACATAAGTTACAAAGCCAAGGCAGAGAGACAATAAGGCAATAATTCCAATCACACCTTTCGACGCTTGAGGTTTGATACTGAGCAATGGCGCTAAACCTACCACTGCCATCGCGAGCAGAGCCAACGGCGCAATGAGTAAATTAAAATAAGGTGCACCTACGGATATGTTTCCAAGGCCAAGTAATTCAAAAACCATTGGGTAGAAGGTACCAAACACCACCACCGCCGTAGCCAGTACAAATATAAGTACCGCCACTAAACTCAAAAAAATTTTACTCGCAAAGCTAGTGATTGGATCCGACTCGAAAGATTCACCACGAACAATAAGAAGAGAAAACGAACTCACTAACACCAAAACCAGTATCAGCAACAGCGCGATACCTTTGGTTGGGTCAACAGCAAAAGCATGAACGGAAGTGAGGACGCCAGATCGAACAATAAAAGTACCGAGGATACTTAAACAAAACGTAATGAAAGCAAGGCTAAGTGACCACTTCAGCAACTGTTGCTTGCCTTTAGCAACACCCAAACTGTGCAATAGAGCGGTTGATGTTAGCCAAGGTAATAGGCTGGCATTTTCTACCGGGTCCCAGAACCACCAACCACCCCACCCTAACTCGTAGTATGCCCACCAAGAACCAAGAATGATCCCAGCGGTTAAAAAGCTCCAAGCGACCAAACAACAACTGCGACAATGAGCGACCCAATCGAACTCAATCGGATCCACCAGCAAAGCGGCCACAGCAAATGCCAAGACCACAGAGAAACCAACATAACCCAAATACAACAGAGGCGGATGGAATATCAAACCAACGTCTTGCAGCATAGGGTTAAGATCGCGCCCTTCAAGTGGCAAGGTGGAGTTCAATTCAAACGGATTCGAAGCAAACAAGGTAAACCAGGCGAATATCGCGAGTAACACATTCATCACCCACAATACGCGGCTCTGATACTCAGAAGAATATTGCTTTTGTAGGGCAATCACACCCGACCAACAGCTGATGGTTAACACCCAAAATAGCAATGAGCCTTCATGTCCAGCCCACACAGCGGCCATTTTGAAGAAGGTGGGTAATTGAGTATTGGAGTGTTCTGCAACATAGAGGATGGAAAAGTCGTCACCGACAAAGGCATAGCCAAGTAAAACGATAGCGCCAATGGAAAACAAAGCGCTAGAGAGGGAGAAACTGCGAATTAAAGCCACATTTTGTGCTTGTTTAGTTAGCATTTGATACATCGAATGCACAGCAATAATGCTGCTGAGAACAGCGACTAAAATTAAACTAAACAGCCCCAAAGAACCGACCATATCACCTCAATCAGGATCTACCTAAGCAGAACCAAGTTAAACCATTATTGGCATTGATTGCTCAACTAGCTGATGTAACTCAACTAGCTATTATTACTCAACTAGCTACTGTTACTCAGCGAAAAGAAATTTAGTGAGCAGATGTTTAATATCCAACATCCACTCACTTATAACCTTGAGCGAAATTAAGCTAACGTTAATTGTCCTGCATAAAGGACAAACGTTCTTAGCATTAATACGCCCATCAGGCTCAGCGAAGTAACAGAGAAAATATACACAGTACTATGGCGAACCGATGCTGGTGTCACGGCGTTAAGCAACAAGGGTAAAACCATACCCACACCAATTACGCCATACCAGAACCAACTTGCCCAGAAACCACCGCCAATGGCGTTCCATACTGCCTGTTCACTTTGACCACCAGCAAATATCAACCCAGTGAAGAAAGTAACAAGGACAAACAGTTCAAACATAACAACAGGACGTTCGAAGCCGTGGATCCAAGAAATACTGGCACTATGCGGAGACTCCTTAAAGACCAACACACCAAATAAAATACATGCCGCCGCTCCCGAGGATAAACTCGAGAATAAGAACAATATCGGCAACACTGGGTTATTCAGCATTGGGAAGGTATTTAGCGCAGAGAGTAAGAAGCCAGTGTAAGCCGCAAGTAATAGCGCAAGCACAGCCAAGAATATTTCAAAAACATTCTCAAAAGATTCTAATTTGCCAATCCAGTTACTGACAAAATCGAGTCGCCCTTTTAACCATGCTTGATCACTCAAGAATACGGCAACCTGATTTCGGAATATAATGCCGATCCAAACAAATAGGATCACCATATACACTTGGAATAAGATCACACCCATCGACATCACTGACGTCGGATTATAAAAGATCATGATCTTCCAAAATGATAGTGGTTTCGTCAGGTGGAAAACCAAGATCAATAAACCTGAGATGATCCCGAATGGTGCTAGAAAAGCCGTTGCCTTTAATACACCATTATTCGCTGGATCCCCATCAATAACCTTTCTCTTGAGATAGATCGAGATCATCACTGCACCCGCTGACATACCCGCCAAAAACAGATAGATAGCAATGATCCAGTCCCAAACCACGGTACCTGATTGAAACGCTGTATCCCATGCACTCATAATCAAATCTCCCCTTTTTGGTGTGGCACTTTATAGAGTTTTGGCTGAGTACCTAGATAAGCCTTATCTCTGTAAACCACTTCAGATTTAAGTACCTGGTTTATCTCGCTCTTAGGGTCATTTAAGTCGCCAAATATCAGCGCATTGGTAGGGCAAGATTCAACACAAGCAGGTAATTTACCTTGTGCAAGATTGGTATCGCGGCAGAAGTTACATTTGTCGGCCGACTTATTCTCAGGATGGAAGAAGCGCACTTGATATGGACAAGCTAGCAGGCAATAACCACAGCCGACACACTTCTCTTTATGTACATCAACAATTCCTGTCTTCTCATCTTTATAGGCGGCGCCTGTTGGGCAAACCATCACACAAGGTGCATTATCACAATGTTGACAAGAGTTACGAGTGAAACGGTAATCAACATTTGGATATTCACCTTGAGGTTCGCTCTTTATGATTTCTAAGCGCGATACGCCTTCAGGCACTTTGTTTACTTCACGACACGCCTCAGTACAAGCAGTACAGCCAATACAAGCGGTTTCGTCATGAACCATTCCGTAACGCTTGGTGCCATCTTCCTGAACATTCGCCAGCGTTTTGCGGCTTGTAACCGCTGCAGTACCTGCAACACCAGTTGTGAAAATAACGGCACCCGCGCCAGCTAAAAAGTTTCTTCTTGAGCAGCTCATAGATTACTCCCCTTCTTTCTTCTGGTTGAAGTCTGAATGGCAATCCACACACAGCTTGATGGTTTGCTTTTTATCTAAGCCAAGCACCTTCGCTTCACTCGCATGCACATCGTGACAGTTTGAACACGTTAAGTTTTGTGCGTGTACGTCATGAGTCCAACTCGCTTCGCGCAGATCATCAGGCTTATGACAATCTATACATTGGCTGTTGGCATCTAGGATTAAGCTAGGATCGAGGAAAACCTTTTCGGTTCCGGGTTGTGATTGAGCCGCGCGATACTTCACCACCTCAGGTGCACCATCACGGTGATCGGGGCCAATAGAACTATGACAATCTGTGCAATTCACTTCACGGCCAAGCAAAGCGTGCGCACTCTCACCATGTGAACCAAATACCGTTTCTTTAGAATCTTTATGGCATTGGACACACTTGTAATCTTTGTCACGTATTAATTCGACTTCATGTCTTGTTGACTCTCCTACTGGCGTAACAGCATGCTCTGCAACAGCATGAATGGAATAACCATAGAGGCAGAATGCTAGAAGGGATTTAAGCATTATGACTATGGCCAATTTAATATTGCCCATTTTATCCTTTCCTTATACCGGCATTATTTAACTCTCAACTAAATAATATTCCGGTTAAACAAAAGTACCCTTAAACGATATTATTACCGCTTAAATGATATCAATTCTTATTTTGGATAAGCCACAACGCTTTCTATATTTAGAATATGCCCCTAATTAGGTAAAGCGAAATATACAAAGGGTAATATGTGAACACAATCACCCTATTTATAGTGAGGGCATGTCGGGTAATTGTTTGTTATATATGATAATAATTCTCAATAAGACCAGTCTAACTTGATGTCCACATACCCCTTTAGGGCTATATAAACTTCAACGTGATTGAAGTCACTGTCATTAATTGATCTAAAACAAGCAAACATCCGACACGTAACAAAATGTGTTTATTTATGAATTAATATAAACAGCAATTCTCCAGTTCTTAATTTGAATAGCAAACTCACAACGCTTGGTATAAAAATCAGTATATTGGAGATATCACTGTGAAAAAGCATTGGATACGTAATTCCGTCACAGCATTATTAATGGTTAGCGCATCACTAGTAAGCGCGACCAGTTTTGCTGCGTCTGAACAAAAAGAAATTGGTGATCCTCGTAACGACCAGTTCGAGCAAAACCACCCAGATCAATACCATTCATGGAGACAAACGTCAGAGAGCGAAGCCATTGAAGACGCACTAAAAGAAGATCCAAACATGGTTATTCTATGGGCGGGCTACGGTTTCGCGAAAGACTACAACAAAGCCCGCGGCCACTTTTATGCGGTTGATGATGTAAGACAAACCCTGCGTACTGGCGGACCAACCGACGAAAATTCAGGCCCAATGCCAATGGCGTGCTGGAGCTGTAAAAGCCCAGACGTAGCACGCGTTATTGAAGAGCGTGGTGAAGACGGCTACTTTGAAGGTAAATGGGCTCGTCTTGGCAGCGAGATAGTCAATCCAATTGGTTGTGCCGACTGTCACGATACTCAAAGTGAAGGCTTTAAAATTGGCGAACCTGCACTAAAGATCACTCGTCCTTATGTTGAACGTGCGTTCGATGCGATTGGGAAGAACTTCGAAGAGCAAGGTCGCTTTGATCAGCAAGCCTCTGTGTGTGCTCAGTGTCACGTGGAATACTACTTCACGGGTCCAACCAAAGGTGTGAAATTCCCTTGGGATAAAGGGACGCGTGTTGAACAGATGGAAGAGTACTACGATCAGATTGGTTTTAAAGATTGGACACATAAAGTCTCTAAAGCACCAATGCTAAAGGCTCAGCACCCAGGTTACGAAACTTGGCGTGAAGGTATTCACGGTAAGAACAACGTCGCTTGTGTTGACTGCCACATGCCTAAAGTGACGAAAGAAGACGGTACCGTTTACACCGACCATAAAGTAGGTAACCCGTTTGACCGCTTCGAAGACACTTGTGCTAACTGCCATACTCAATCTAAAGAGACCATGCGTAACATCGTTTCAAGCCGCAAAGCTCAAGTACTAAACATGAAGCTGACCGCTGAGAAACAAATCGTAGCCGCTCACTTTGAAGCAGGCGCAGCATGGGAAGCAGGCGCAACAGAACAAGAGATGGCACCTATCTTACAAGATATTCGTCATGCGCAATGGCGTTGGGACTACGCTATCGCATCTCATGGTGTTCACATGCACGCGCCTGAAGTAGCCCTAGAGGTTCTTGGAACGGCTGTTGACCGCGCAGCAGACGCGCGAACTAAGATTGTTCGTCTACTTGCGAAGAAAGGCATTACCGATCCAATCGAGATTCCAGATATCTCAACCAAAGAAGCCGCTCAGAAAGCGCTAGGAATGGACATGGATAAGATGAATGCTGAGAAGCAACACTTCTTAGACACCGTGGTTCCTAAGTGGGAAGAGCAAGCTGAAAAGCGTGAAGCTAACTACGAATACTAGTTCCTTCAAATAGACCAATAAGATAAAACCAGTCACACTGTAAAGGTGTGGCTGGTTTTTTAGATTTGGGCGCACTCAACCGTCCCAATTTCACATTACCTTTTAGCTAATTCAAGGAACAAAGAATGAAGCACTTACTTTCGCTTTCGGCATTATGCATCGCATTAACAAGTTCAGGACTTCACGCCTCAGAACGAGCAGAAACAGGGTGGGAAATGATTGAGGAAGGTGCGCTGGTCGTTGATGTCAGGACACCAGGAGAGTTCAAGCAAGGTCATCTGGACAATGCGATTAACTACCCTCTTTCTGAAGTCGCTACGCACTTTGCCAGCATAGACAAAGCTCAACCTATCGTTTTGTATTGCCGCAGTGGTAACCGCTCAGGACAAGCTTACCAGTATTTGAAAGCTCAAGGGTTTACACAGATCCACAACGCTGGCGGTTTAATTGAGATGCAAGAAAGCAAATAATCTCGAAATTACAGATAGTGCCCGTTTAACGGATCATTTGCTTAGCTTGGTTGATCGAATGGATGATAGAGACACGATCAATGCCTTTCTGGTTAGAATCGAGAATTTGAGTCCAAGCATCGATCGCTTGTTGGTAGCGCATACTGATGAAGTGATCGGTCGCTATCAACATCAATGCCGTACGATCGTTGGGATCAAGCTCCATGGATTGATTTAAGAGCACTTTCACATCATCACTCATCGCCTGTGAACTTAGGTAATACAAGGCGCTCGCTTTAGCTGCATAAAGCCCTGAAGGCGCCTGTGGGTCTAAACGAATCGCATAGTCGTAACAGGTAAATGCAGCATCAAACTCCCCTTTCTGCATATAAACACCACCAAGCTTAAACCAAAGGTCTGATTGATTAGGGTCTTGCTCCAGGCTCTGCTGAAGTTCATTTTGGAAATCTGTTGCTGTATAGCTGCTGTCGTCACTTGAAGTAAGTTGAGGGGCTTCTTGTTTCATCTGAGACCAAACCAGAATGCTGGCTAATATCGCCACACATGAAATAAGGAGGTTGCCTTTAAGATGACTGGTTTTTCTGTTTGATGCGATCACGATTGCCACTAGAAATAGGCTCATTAGCAGCAAAGCAATCAGTAACCAGATATCCATTCCATTCTCCTTTCATTGACGCTTTACTGTACCTTTTTCTCACTAAAACAATATTGATCGAGGTTTAGCTATTGGCTTTTAAACAAGTCACAGCCAAATTCTAGGTAATAAAAAACCGAGCACAATGGCTCGGCTTTTTGTCTCAACTTCTATTTATAGAAGTGAAAGATTACTCAGTGTCTTGCTCGCTATCAGAAGCGTCTGATGCTTGCTCTTCACTTGATTCAGAAACGACTGCTGCTTCAGCGTTTGCTACTTCAGCTTCGCCTTCAACAACCTCAGCTTCTTCTACTTCGTCGATACGTTGTAGACCTACAACGTTCTCGTCGTCAGAAGTACGAATCAGTGTTACACCTTGAGTGTTACGACCAACTTGGCTCACTTCCGCAACGCGAGTACGTACTAGCGTACCTGCGTCGGTGATCATCATCATTTCGTCGCCTTCTTCAACTTGAACAGCGCCAACAACTGGGCCATTACGTTCAGAGACTTTGATAGAAACCACACCTTGCGTTGCACGGCCTTTCGTTGGGTATTCAGCTAGTTCAGTACGCTTACCGTAACCGTTTTGAGTCACAGTTAGGATATCGCCTTCGTTAGAAGGAACAATCAACGATACTACTTGATCGTCTTCTGGAAGCTTCATACCACGAACACCAGAGGCAGTACGGCCCATTGCACGTACTTTGTCCTCGTTAAAGCGAACAACTTTGCCCGATTTAGAGAACAGCATGATGTCGCTATCACCGTTAGTGATGTCAACGCCAATCAGTGAATCATCGTCACGTAGGTTAACGGCAATTAGGCCGTTAGCACGTACGTTTGCGAACTGATCCAGTGATGTCTTCTTAACAGTACCGTCACCCGTTGCCATGAAGATGAATTTCTCGTTAGAGAACTCAGAAACAGGCAGGATAGCCGTGATACGCTCACCTTCTTCTAGAGGAAGAATGTTAACGATAGGCTTACCACGAGCAGTACGACTTGCTAATGGCAGTTGGTAAACTTTCAGACGGTATGTCTTACCACGAGTAGAGAAACATAGGATGTTATCGTGAGTATTAGCAACAAGCAGACGCTCAATGTAATCCTCATCTTTCATCTTAGTTGCACTCTTACCTTTACCACCACGACGCTGAGCTTCGTAGTCGCTTAGGATTTGGTACTTAACGTAACCTGCGTTAGAAAGCGTTACTACAACGTCTTCTTGAGCAATCAGCTCTTCCATGTCGATGTCATGAACTGCCGCTGTGATTTCTGTACGACGCTCGTCGCCATAGATTTCACGTACTGCTTCAAGTTCTTCACGGATAACTTCCATCAAACGCTCAGTGCTTGCAAGAATGTGCATTAGCTCAGCGATCTCTTCTAGAAGTGCTTTGTATTCGTCTAGAATCTTCTCGTGCTCAAGGCCAGTTAGGCGGTGAAGACGAAGTTCTAGAATTGCTTGTGCTTGTGTTTCCGTTAGGAAGTATTGACCATCGCGGATGCCGTATTGGTCTTCTAACCAATCAGGACGAGCTGCGTCAGTACCTGCACGCTCAAGCATTGAAGCAACGTTACCAAGATCCCAACCACGAGACACTAAACCAACTTTAGCTTCTGCTGGTGTTGGCGCGCTCTTGATCAGTTCAATGATTTCATCAATGTTAGCAAGTGCTAGAGACAATGCTTCAAGGATGTGTGCACGGTCGCGTGCTTTCTTCAATTCGAAGATAGTACGACGAGTCACAACTTCGCGACGGTGGTCTACGAAGCACTTAAGCATGTCTTTGATGTTGAACAACTGTGGTTGACCGTTATTCAACGCAACCATGTTGATACCGAAAGTCGTTTGCAGTTGAGTTTGAGCGTATAGGTTGTTAAGAACCACTTCGCCTACTGCATCACGCTTACATTCAATAACAATACGCATACCGTCTTTATCAGACTCGTCACGCAGTGCACTGATGCCTTCTACTTTCTTATCTTTAACCAGTTCAGCAATCTTCTCGATCAAACGAGCTTTGTTTACTTGGTAAGGGATCTCAGTAACGATAATGGTTTCTTTACCATTCTTCTCTACTTCGATATCCGCTTTTGAACGCATGTAAACCTTACCGCGGCCAGTCTTGTAAGCATCTACGATGCCTTTACGACCACTGATAAGTGCTGCTGTTGGGAAGTCAGGACCAGGGATATAGTCCATTAGCTCATCAATAGTGATATCTTCATTATTGATAAATGCTAAACAGCCATCAACAACTTCACCAAGGTTATGTGGTGGGATGTTGGTAGCCATACCTACTGCGATACCAGAAGCACCGTTTACCAATAGGTTAGGAATTTTTGTAGGAAGTACTGCTGGAATTTGTTCTGTACCATCGTAGTTCGGTACGTAATCCACAGTTTCCTTATCAAGGTCAGCCAGGAGCTCGTGAGCAATTTTCGCCATACGAACTTCGGTATAACGCATTGCAGCCGCGGAGTCGCCATCGATAGAACCAAAGTTACCTTGGCCATCAACTAGCATGTAACGCAGTGAGAACGGTTGCGCCATACGAACAATAGTATCGTATACAGCACTATCACCATGTGGGTGGTATTTACCGATTACATCACCTACTACACGAGCAGACTTTTTATATGGTTTGTTCCAATCATTACCTAGTACATTCATCGCGAACAAAACGCGGCGGTGTACAGGTTTTAGGCCATCACGCACATCTGGAAGGGCACGACCAACGATGACGGACATCGCGTAGTCTAGGTATGAACCTCTAAGCTCATCTTCAATATTTACGGGCGTGATCTCTTTCGCTAGATCGCTCATAGAGCCATTTTCCCTCTATAGTCAGATCGTATTTTTGAATACGTATAAGACCGAAAAATATAACACAAATTTACCTACGGAGGCATCACTTTCCCTCTCCTTTTACCATCTTGTGACCCTTGTAGCCAATCAATTGATGAGAAATTGCACCTCCGCATCATATCTTGCTGAAACATGGTCACTTTACATCCAATAAACTAGCAAAATTGTAGATCTTCTGGTCAGCGCGAAAAGGCAAGTTATAATGCCTGCAATTTCATGGATGCATTATTTAACTTGGAAATGCCGATTATGACTAAATCACAGAACGTAGACCCAGCAGAAATCAAGAAATTCGAAGACATGGCGTCGCGCTGGTGGGATCTGGAAGGCGAGTTTAAGCCTCTACATCAAATCAACCCACTGCGCCTAAATTACGTGCTAGAAAAGACCGAAGGTTTATTTGGTAAGAAAGTCCTCGATGTTGGCTGCGGTGGCGGCATTTTGGCTGAAAGCATGGCTGTTGAGGGCGCAGTAGTCACTGGCCTAGATATGGGTAAAGAACCGCTAGAAGTGGCACGTCTTCACGCATTGGAAACTGGCACCAAGCTCGATTACATCCAGAGCACCATCGAAGACCATGCAGAACAGAATCCACAAACTTACGATGTGGTGACATGTATGGAAATGCTAGAGCACGTTCCTGATCCACAATCTGTGATTAGTGCATGTTCAAAATTAGTGAAACCGGGTGGTCACGTGTTCTTCTCTACCTTGAACCGTAACTTCAAATCTTACCTGTTCGCTATTGTTGGTGCAGAAAAGCTACTTAAGATTGTTCCTGAGGGCACTCATGAGCACGAGAAGTTCATTCGCCCTGCAGAACTTATCAAGATGGTCGATAACACTCCGCTGCAAGAACTAGGGATTACAGGGCTGCACTACAATCCTCTTACGGACACTTATCGTTTAGGCACAAATGTAGACGTAAACTACATCGTCCACACGCAAAACTTTGGCTAAAAAATATCGGTAGCCCTACCGTAAAACCTTTTGTAAAAAAGACGAATGAAAAGAGTTGCAATTACCATAACTTTGCGACTTTTTTCAGTCTAAATTTCGTGCGCTAGCTTCCATTTTGACCACCTCGATTTAAATTTAATCGCCTAAAATCAATCGCCCATTTTGGCCAAAGATCAAGGAATTTTTTTTTATGGGCGTGCAAAAATAAAGCATCATTAAAAGCCGACTTTTATACAATCAAGTCACATATAACCTCATCAGTTAGTGGTCACTTACAGTTTTTTTTCAATCCACCACTTATCCACAAGCAACCCCATTTCTTTACCTTGAAAAATATCAGTTGTAGCACTATCTTGTAACCCAACAAACAAATGACCCCTATATGTTGTGTTTGAACTACAATGTATGGGTAGACCAAGATCACAAAGCCGAAACGTAATTTACAAAAATTACACAGAAATACACAAAAACACGGCCTTGTTCAGTTTTGTTAGGGAAATTAAGCAGAATGAACCAACAACTTACTGTTACCAAGCGTAACGGGCGCAAAGAAACGATCGATCTAGAGAAGATCCATCGCGTGATTACATGGGCAGCTGAAGGCTTGCACAATGTTTCTGTATCACAAGTAGAATTGAAAGCTCACATTCAGTTTTACGATGGCATCACCACTACTGACATTCATGAAACTATCATCAAGTCAGCAGCGGATTTAATCTCTGAAGAGACTCCTGATTACCAATATCTAGCAGCACGTCTGTCTGTATTCCACCTACGTAAAAAAGCGTACGGCGAATACGAGCCGCCTGCACTGTATGACCACGTTGCAAAACTGGTTGATATGGGTAAATACGATAGCCACCTTATGGAAGATTACACGAAAGCTGAATTCGAAGAGCTTGACGAGTACATCGACCACAAACGTGACTTAGACTTCTCTTACGCAGCGGTTAAGCAGCTCGAAGGTAAATACTTCGTGCAAAACCGTGTAACGAAAGAAATCTACGAGAGTGCTCAGTTCCTTTACATTTTAGTTGCTGCGTGTCTATTCGCTAAATACCCGAAATCGACTCGTCTTGACTACATCAAACGTTTTTACGACGCATCGTCTACGTTTAAGATTTCTCTACCTACACCGATCATGTCTGGTGTACGTACGCCTACTCGTCAATTCAGTTCTTGTGTACTGATCGAGTGTGGTGACAGCCTTGATTCAATCAACGCGACAGCAAGCTCAATTGTTCGTTACGTATCTCAACGTGCTGGTATTGGTATCAACGCAGGTCGTATCCGTGCGCTTGGTTCTGAAATCCGTAATGGTGAAGCGTTCCACACAGGCTGTATCCCTTTCTACAAATACTTCCAAACAGCAGTAAAATGTTGTTCTCAAGGTGGTGTTCGTGGCGGTGCAGCAACGGTATTCTACCCACTATGGCACGGTGAAGTTCAGTCTCTATTAGTACTGAAAAACAACCGCGGCGTTGAAGAGAACCGAGTTCGTCACATGGATTACGGCGTACAGCTGAACAAGCTTATGTACTCTCGCCTAGTTCAGGGTGGCAACATCAGCCTGTTCTCACCTTCAGACGTACCTGGCCTTTACGATGCGTTCTTCGAAAACCAAGACCGTTTTGAAGAGCTATACGTTAAGTACGAAAACGATCCTTCAGTGAAGCGTGAAACGGTTAAAGCCGTTGAGCTTTTCTCTCTGCTAATGCAAGAGCGTGCTTCTACTGGTCGTATCTACATTCAGAACGTTGACCACTGTAATACACACAGCCCGTTTGATTCTGAAGTAGCACCTGTTCGTCAATCGAACCTATGTCTAGAAATCGCGCTTCCTACTAAGCCACTTTCTAACGTAGAAGATGACGAAGGCGAAATTGCACTATGTACGCTTTCAGCATTCAACCTTGGCGCAATCAATGAACTGGACGACCTAGCAGAGCTTTCTGAGCTGGTTGTTCGTGCTCTAGATGCACTGCTTGATTACCAAGACTACCCGCTTCCAGCTGCATACAAGTCGACAATGAACCGTCGTACTTTAGGTGTAGGTGTAATCAACTACGCATACTACCTAGCGAAGAATGGTGTTAAGTACTCTGATGGCAGCGCGAATGGCCTGACTCACCGTACTTTTGAAGCAATTCAATACCACTTGCTAAAAGCATCTGTTGAACTAGCGAAAGAGCAAGGCCGTTGCCCATCTTTCCACGAGACCAACTACGCGAAAGGCCTACTGCCAATCGATACTTACAAAAAAGATATCGACTTAGTATGTGAAGAGCCACTGCACTACGATTGGGATTCTCTACGTGAAGAGATCATGGAGCACGGTCTGCGTAACTCTACGCTAACAGCGCTTATGCCTTCTGAGACATCGTCTCAAATCTCGAACGCGACTAACGGTATCGAGCCACCACGTGGTTACGTATCAGTGAAAGCATCGAAAGACGGCATCCTTAAGCAAGTGGTTCCAGATTTCCTAAATCTTAAAGAGAACTACGAGCTACTTTGGAACATTGGTTCTAACGACGGTTACCTACACCTAGTGGGTATCATGCAAAAATTCGTTGACCAAGCTATCTCTGCAAACACTAACTATGACCCAAGTGTTTACGACAGCGGTAAAGTACCAATGAAGCAACTGCTTCAAGACCTACTAACAGCGTACAAGTACGGTGTTAAGACGCTTTACTACCATAACACTCGTGATGGTGCTAAAGACGACCAAGGCGACGCAGTTCAAGTGCCGGAAGAAGATTGTGAAGGCGGCGGTTGTAAGATCTAAACCGCAATAAACATTAAGACCCCAGAGAAGTTATCTTCTCTGGGTTTAAAGCATTAACAGGGTCCGTTTTATTGCGGGTCTTTAAAGGATTTGAGGCATTTATGGCTTACAGTACTTTTTCTCAACAAAAAAATGACCAGCTAAAAGAACCAATGTTCTTGGGTCAGTCGGTA
This sequence comes from Vibrio sp. 10N.222.49.C12, assembly GCF_041475025.1. Lineage (NCBI taxonomy): Bacteria > Pseudomonadati > Pseudomonadota > Gammaproteobacteria > Vibrionales > Vibrionaceae > Vibrio > Vibrio sp. 10N.222.49.C12. The sequence goes on from NZ_JBFRVF010000001.1 coordinate 96,030, forward strand.
AACGTTGCACGTTACGACCAACAGAAATTCGAAATCTTCGAAAAGCTTATCGAGAAGCAGCTTTCTTTCTTCTGGCGTCCAGAAGAAGTAGACGTGTCTAGCGACCGTATCGACTACAACAAGCTTCCTGAGCATGAAAAGCACATCTTCATCTCTAACTTGAAGTACCAAACGCTTCTAGATTCAATCCAAGGCCGCAGCCCTAACGTTGCCCTACTTCCATTGGTATCTCTACCAGAAGTTGAAACTTGGATTGAAACTTGGTCTTTCTCTGAAACGATTCACTCTCGTTCTTACACGCACATCATCCGTAACATCGTGAATGATCCAGGCGTAGTATTCGACGACATCGTTGAAAATGAAGAGATTCTGAAGCGTGCTAAAGACATCGCTTTCTACTACGACGACCTAATCAAGCTAACGGCTGACTACCACCGCTACGGTGAAGGCAACCACAGCATCAACGGCGAAGACGTCAAGATTTCACTTCACGACCTGAAGAAGAAACTTTACCTATGTCTAATGTCTGTAAACGCACTAGAAGCGATTCGTTTCTACGTAAGTTTCGCATGTTCATTTGCATTCGCTGAGCGTGAGCTAATGGAAGGTAACGCGAAGATCATCAAGCTAATCGCTCGTGATGAAGCCCTTCACCTTACTGGTACACAGCACATGATCAACTTGCTACGCAATGGTCAAGATGATTTTGAATTCATGCAGATCGCTGAAGAGTGTAAGCAAGAGTGTTTCGACCTATTCAAAGAAGCGGCTGAGCAAGAGAAAGAGTGGGCAGAATACCTATTCAAAGATGGCTCTATGATTGGTCTGAACAAAGACATTCTTTGCCAATACGTTGAGTACATTACCAACATCCGTATGCAGGCTGTTGGCCTAGGTACGGCTTACCCAGCAGCAACGTCGAACCCAATTCCATGGATCAACGCTTGGTTGTCTTCAGATAACGTTCAAGTTGCTCCACAAGAAGCAGAAATCAGTTCTTACCTAGTTGGCCAAATCGACAACGAAGTAAAAGCTGACGACTTTGAAGGATTTGAGCTGTAATGCCAACAATCAAAATCAACAAACTGACTTCAATTGAATCTAACCCTTCAAACACTCTGTTGGAAACAATGGAACAAGCTGGGTTAGAGCCAGAATACAACTGCCGAGATGGTCACTGTGGCGCTTGCCGCTGCACGTTGGATTCTGGTGAGGTCGAGTACGTTGGTTTTGCTATGGCTTACACGCAAGGTAATGAGATATTGCCTTGTATCTGTAAAGCAAAGACTGAGCTATCGCTGAGTAACGTTATTCATAGAAACAAGCAAAAACGCGCATAAGCCAGCTGGCTTTAGGTCACTTTGTTCGAATATCGTCAATAAGAATCAAAAAAGGGTCCGCTTCCTTTAGGAATGCGGACCCTTTTCTATTTATGTCTTTAGGTATCTAAAGCGACTCGTCTATCACTCAACCAAATCTTCCTGTTGGCTTGTGTCATACAAAGCCAAACGTTTATTGCTGAGTCAGGTTAAGAGTCACAGAGCCAATATAACAAGCGCTTCGGCACTCTCCACAGCCGTTACACTTATCTTTGTCCACTGTAGGCAACTCTCCTACTTCGATGTGTATTGCACCAGCTGAACACGCCGTTTGGCATGCTGAACAGTCCATTTGCATGTAATTATTGCAGCTATCCGCAAAGCTCGGCTTGAGGTCGATATAAGGCGTGACCGTTGGATGAAGTGCGCCGGTCGGACACACTTCAGTGCATTTGTTACACATAGAACAACTGTTGTAATCCAAATTCAGCAGCGCACTGCCCTCTAGCATCTCAATAACGCTATTTGGACACGATTGTTCACACAATCCACAACCGTCGCAAAGACGCTCAAACAGCACCTCATCGACCGCTCTTGGCGGTCTTGCATGCAAGCGCTGTGATATCTCTTCATAATTCGCGGCTGCTTTAACCGGTTTAGAAAGTCGAGTTAAGAAACCGCGTCTATTTGAATTTATTTGTTCAGACATTAGTCGATATATAACTTTTTAGTAGCAACGTTTAAATTATATTCAGATATTAAGTACTTAAACCAATCTATTACATCAACCGATAGTTTTTTATAAAAAGATAACTCTGATGCTTTATTTAGTTTTTCTAAATAAACAGAAGACCAAGTTAATAAGTGACCCTCAAGTAATTCACCGGCTGAATTAATATTATTATTTTCTAACAAATACGCATGAGCGAATAACATTAAACCAAATTGATCTTCCGGCTCTCTTAACCCAGTGTCTAATTCAATCTGATTCAATTCTAAAAACTGGCGATACTCAACCGTAGAAGCACCAAACACAACGCGGTCTTTATCTAGGTACACAGAACCCCAAGGCGGAGCTGGCATGTCTCCAACGCCTTCAAACAGGCGGCTGAACTCTGCTGCGAGCGCATCTTCGTCTTCGCTTCTTAATGCCTGCAAGCATTCTTCAGAGAGTACTTCGCTCTCAACCAAAGCTTCGACAATGGTGATTAACTGTTCTTTACTTGTCGCTTGATAAAATAGCGAACCCAACAATTTATGCGTATCGATAATCATTATTATTTATACCGTTATAGGTTTAAAGATAATTATATTAATTAACTCATTTCATTCTTTGATCTATTTTATACATTCAATTCATAAACTTTAAATTCCACACTTATTTGATGCCAATCAATCAATAATTCGAAATAAATACATAAAGAACAAACTACCTATAAAGTGCTAGCTATCAATAGCAAAAGGCATCTTAGAATGACGAATAAGAAAGAATCTGGGGTAATGAATCTTACTCGAAGAGGCTTCATGAAAGCTTCCTCTGCAGTAGGTAGTGCAGCTGCACTTGCGGGCGGTATTGCATTACCTTTCAAATCCAAACCAGTAGCGGCTGCAGTTGCTGAAAATGTGGATGAGAAAATCGTATGGAGTGCATGTACAGTAAACTGTGGCTCTCGCTGCCCACTGCGTATGCATGTACAAAACGGTGAAATCAAATACGTAGAAACAGACAACACAGGCACTGACGAATACGGTCATCACCAAGTTCGTGCGTGTCTACGTGGTCGCTCGATGCGCCGCCGTGTTTATAACCCAGATCGCCTAAAGTACCCAATGAAACGTGTGGGTAAACGTGGTGAAGGTAAGTTTAAGCGTATTAGCTGGGAAGAGGCTTATGATGAAGTCGCTGGCACCATGCAACGCCTTATCAAAGACTACGGTAACGACACTATCTACCTAAACTACGGTACAGGTACGCTGGGCGGCACGGTTACTAAATCTTGGCCACCAGCTCAAACGCTGATTGCTCGTCTAATGAACCTAAGTGGTGGTTACTTAAACCATTACGGTGACTACTCAACAGCGCAAATCACGAAAGGCTTGAGCTACACCTACGGCGGTTGGGCAAACAACAACTCTTTCTCTGATTTAGAGAACACTAAACTTAACATTCAGTTTGGTAACAACCCTGCTGAGACACGTATGTCTGGTGGCGGCCAGATCCACCACTACGTTGAAAGCAAAAACAAATCAAACGCAAGAACGATCATCATCGACCCTCGCTACACCGATACTGCCGGTGGCCGTGAAGATCAATGGATCCCAATTCGTCCTTCTACAGATGCGGCATTGGTAGCGGGTCTTGCACACGTGATGATCACTGAAGACCTTGTCGACCAACCGTTCCTAGACAAATACTGTGTCGGTTACGATGAGAAGACCCTTCCTGCATCAGCGCCTAAAAACAGCGACTACAAATCTTACATCCTAGGTTTAGGTGAAGATGGCGTAGAGAAGACACCAGAATGGGCTTCTAAGATCACCGGTATTCCAGTTGACACCATCGTTAAGCTTGGCCGTGAAATGGGCACAGCGAAACCATGTGCGATTCACCAAGGTTGGGGCTTACAACGCACTGCGAACGGTGAACTAGCGTGTCGTGCAATCGCGATGCTGTCACTGCTCACTGGTTCTGTGGGCGTATCAGGCGGTTCAACAGGCGCTCGTGAAAGCGACATCAACATTCCATTTGTGCGCTTCCCTACTGTGCCAAACCCAATTGAAACGTCTATTTCAATGTTCATGTGGACAGACGCGATTTACCGTCACCATGAAATGACCGACATCACTGATGGTGTTCGCGGTGCAGAACGCCTTAAGAACCCAATCAAGATGATCTGGAACTACGCAGGTAACTGCATCATTAACCAACACTCAGACATCAACAAGACTCACGCGATTCTTCAAGATGAAAGTGCGTGTGAAATGATTGTCGTGGTTGATAACCATATGACGTCTTCAGCGAAGTACGCCGATATCATCCTGCCAGACTTAACAACGTCTGAGCAAGACGACTGGTGTATGGACGGTAAAGCGGCGAACATGCCTTACTTCATCTACGCGCAGAAAGCGATTGAGCCTCAGTTTGAAGCGAAATCTATCTACGAGATGTGTACTCAGCTTGCGAAACGAATGGGCGTAGAAAAAGAGTTCACCGAAGGCCGTACTCAAGAGCAATGGATTGAGCACCTTTACGCAGAAACTCGTAAGAACGATCCAACACTGCCAACCTTCGAAGAGATGAAAGAGCTGGGTATCTACAAACGTAGCTACGACCACCACTACATCGCTTATGAAGATTTCCGTAAAGATCCTGAAGCGAACCCACTGACCACACCAAGTGGCAAGATCGAGATCTACTCAGAGCAACTGGCTGATATCGCGAAGACTTGGAAGCTGAAAGAAGACGAAGTGATTCACCCACTTCCGATTTACGCGGACTCTTTCGAAGGTCATAACGACCCACTAGCAGAGAAGTACCCACTTCAGCTAACCGGTTTCCACTACAAGGCTCGTACTCACTCGACTTACGGCAACGTTGCAGAAATCAAAGCAGCAGCACCGCAAGAGTTGTGGATCAACCCAATCGATGCAAAAGAACGTGGTATTGAAAGCGGCGACATGGTGAGTATTTTCAACGACCGTGGCGAAGTACATATTCCAGCGAAAGTGACACCTAGGATTCTTCCTCGAGTTGTCGCACTAGGCGAAGGTGCATGGTACGCACCAGATGGTCAGAAGATCGACCATGCAGGCTCTATCAACGTGCTGACGACTCAGCGCCCGAGCCCACTTGCTAAGGGTAACCCTCAGCATACAAACCTAGTTCAAATCAAAGCGCTAAAGAAAGCATAAGGTAGGTTGGAATGAAACAATACGGCTTTTACATTGATTCAAGTAAATGCACGGGTTGTAAAACCTGTCAGCTTGCTTGTAAAGATTATAACGATCTAGACATCAAAACGAACTACCGTCGCGTATACGAATATGCCGGTGGTGGCTTCACTCAAGATGGTGATACCTGGGTTCAGAAAGATGTCTTTTCTTACTACCTATCTATCGCTTGTAACCACTGTACTAACCCAGCGTGTGTGAAAGTGTGTCCTTCGGGCGCAATGCACAAACGTGATGAAGACGGTTTGGTTGTGGTTGATGAGAGCGTATGTATTGGTTGTCAGCACTGTAGCAATGCGTGTCCTTACGGCGCACCACAATACAATGCTAAGAAAGGTCATATGACGAAATGCGATGGTTGTTACCAACGTGTTTCTGAAGGCAAACAGCCTATCTGTGTTGAGTCTTGCCCACTTCGTGCATTGGAGTTTGGTGAAATCAATACACTTCGCGAGAAGTACGGCTCTGGTGCGGATGTGGCTCCACTGCCATCTTCAACAGAAACGCTACCAAACATCGTGATTAAGCTGAACAAAAACGCGAAGCCGACTGGCGATACCAGCGGTCACCTAGCAAACCCGAAGGAGGTGTAAGATGATTTTTCATGAGTGGTCTTTAATCTTCTTTACGGTGCTGGCGCAAACTGCGGTTGGTGGTTACTTACTGATTGGCGCACGTGCACTGGTACTTGGTCATGACGAAGAGAAACTGAACAGCTACAAGGTTCCAATGTTTATCCTATGGGTACTGATGGGGCTTGGCTTCATGTTCTCGACAACGCACCTTGGCTCTCCACTGCGCGCGTTTAACGCTTTTAATCAGCTAGGTTCGGCTTGGTTGTCTAACGAAGTGTTCTTCGGTGCGGCATTCTTCGCTGTCGGTGGCCTGCAATGGTTACTGTCGGTAGTCAAGAAAGGTGGCGTTGCTATCCAGAAAGCACTGATGGTTGGCGCGATGGTACTGGGTGTTATCTTCATGTACGCGATGATCAACGTATACATGATCAACACAGTACCGACGTGGGACAACATCTACACACCACTGAGCTTCATCATGACGATGGTTGTGGGTGGCTTGCTGTTATCTCAGTTCGTGATTGTATTCGCAAACGACAGCCGCTTTACGGTTGACCGTAACATCACCATGTTGGCTGTTATCGCTGTTGCTATCAGCTTGCTTGTGACAGTAGGAAAACTGAACCTAATCGGAGACATCCAAACTTCAGCGGCAAAAGCGTCTGAGTTAGTCGATGGTTTAGGTAGCTATGTGATTCTTCAAGTGGCACTGCTAATGGCAAGCTTGTTGATTTGGATTCTACCTATGCTGAACAAAGCAAAAGTGAACCCAGTTAACCTTGGCTTAGCACTAGTATTGTTCTTGGCTTCAGAGTTAATCGGCCGTGGTTTGTTCTACAGCCTACATATGACAAGCGGTTTGTAATCGAGTTCTTACAGACATGAGTTGCGTGTAAACATCGCTGCTTGTTTGGTTATCTAGAAGGCTAGATAAACAAAAGGCCCAACACCTATTTAGATGTTGGGCCTTTTTATTTCGTTTTTTCTAGCGTTTTTAATACAGACTTAGCGAGTTCGCTTACATCGTTAGCTTACATAGCTACTTAATGATAGCCGCTGGAATAAACATGTCTTTTAATCGCTTAACCGAAGAATAAGTACCAAACATCGGTTTGTTATCTAAATGCCTTCTCAGCATATCGGCGGCAACGGTCTTAATCACGTTGCGTTGGTCTTCACGCGAGTACTGACGATAAAACTCAAGTACCTGCCCCCACTCGCCTGCTTCAGTCGACAATGCAACGCTGAATGTGTTGCCTTCCAGCTTACCAGTCACCAAAGCCAATTCAGTTCCGCACTTATCTCTTGTTGCTCCAGCCAGCGCAAAGGTCGCGGCTAATGGATCGCTCTTTTCAAGTTCGCTCTCTTTTGGCTCAGCCATCACCCATGAGTGTCCGAAGCAATCTTCTATCTGCTCATTCAATTGCAGCCACGCTGACAGTGAACCTTTGGTCGACACTTCAGACACAGATAACGTCTTCTTTTTTTCCGCCATGATGTGTCCAATATGGTCAACCATCGGCTCATCAACACTAACGACATTACTCTCTAGCAGCTTGTAAACCATCTGCAGAAGCTTAACGCGAGTTTCTAAGTCTGCCTTAGGACCAAACAGTTTGACCTCAATGAACGGCAGATAAGAGCGATAACCAAGTTCATAACCTTCTGGCAGCTTTAGTTGATCCAAAACATCAGAGATACCGGACTCAGACAAACCAAACGTAAACAGTCGACTGCATTCAGAGGCAACCACTTGAGGGTAGGTACACGACAAGTCAGGAAGAATCTCAAACGTCACCATGCGCTTGAATTCACTTGGTACACCCGGCGTGAAATAGAAAGTCGCATCGTTAATTTTCAGTTTGAAGCCACAAGCCGTCCCTACAGGGTTATCGACAATCTCTGAACTCGCAGGTAACAAAGCTTGTTTAAGGTTGCTGTCTGGCATTGGCATGCCACGTCCAGAGAACATCTCTTCCATACGAGCAAGCCATTCAGGGAACATGACGAGTTTCTGCTCGGAAGCAGCTGCAGCGGCGGCAGCACTCATATCATCGGTTGTCGGGCCTAAACCACCATTAACGATAACCACATCATAGTTAAAGCTCAGCATCAGCAGTTCTTCAACAAGAGCATTCATTTGATCACCCACAGTTGAGCGCTTAGCAAGCGCAAAACCATGCTGATAAAACTCAGCAGACATCCAAGCTGCGTTTGTATCTACAATGTCTCCATGAAGAACTTCTTCACCTGTGCTTAACATTGCGATTTTCGTCATATTTCTATCCCTTGTTGTCATAAAAAGACACTGCATTATTTACAAACTGGTCTATGGTTGAATTTGGAGCAATTCGCCTTTTCACTAATATTAATAATGTTAAGCCTAAGGTTTTCTTAGGAAAAGCTATAAATTATTAGTTCCCTAAATCAGGCATTTAATAGATAATTGTGACCCTGATCAATTCCAAACTTTGTCATGGAGACCCTTGTGGCCAAATCACCGTTACTAGCAAAGGTTACTGCCGCATTTTCAATGCTAATGTCAGTTAACTCGGTTGCAAGCCAATACGACTTCGACCAGCCAATCAACCTTTCTTACTCGGATGAATGTGCTCAAGATTACTGTTTTAATGACAACTTGTACACCTACAAGCCTAGTACCAATTACGCACTGAGCGAGTCGAGTGATGAGTACGACTTCTCAATCCAACAACCAAAACACATGTTGGTGAGTCAGGAGAAAGATTGGGATTACCTAATGGGTCAAACCTACACCATTCTTGGCTTGAGTGTCGCGACAGTGGGTCTAATGACTCTGCTCCCTGAAAGTATTACTAAGTGGGATGATGACCAACGTGATATCAGCTCATTAGGTAAAAAGTGGAAAGATAACGTTTCTGCTGGTCCAACATGGGACCGTGACGAACACTTCCTAAACTACGTAATGCACCCATATTTCGGTGGTGTTTACTACACCGCAGCTCGACACGCAGGTTACGACGAGTTTGAGTCATTCTTATACTCTTGGACTATGTCGACGTTCTTCTGGGAATACGGCGTAGAAGCGTTTGCAGAAGTACCTTCATGGCAAGATCTCTTCATCACACCTTTCTTCGGTGCGGTTGTCGGTGAAATGATGCTAGAAGCAGAGCAGGATATCATTGCTTCAGGTGGCGAAGTGATGGGCTCTCAAACCATGGGTGATGTGTCGCTATTCTTCCTTAACCCTGTTGGACACATTCACTACTGGGTAAGTGACGCATGGGGCGGTGATGCAGAAGTTAACCTGAATACTAACCCTTGGTGGGATAACCAAGACGCTGCACGTTTTGCTTACGATGCTGGCGCACCATACGACTCTCAGTTTGTTGGTATGAACTTCAAAGTAACGTTCTAATTCGTCTCTAGTACTACTCAATATAAGTTATTGAATATAAGTTGCTGAATCATCAATCACAGTGACAACTCTTCTAAAAAGCGGCTCTCTAGCCGCTTTTTTTGTGCCCTACTCTTCATTCTCTTTTTTTGCATCGAAGCTTAGTTTCAAAAATTGACCTAGGTCAAACATTGTTCGATGTAACCTTCTACACTGAAATTAAAGAACTTTATCGCGTGATATCAAACATTTAATTAGCAAAGAATAATTGAAACCTTGGGGGCTGATATGAACAGTACATTTATCGTAAACTTTATCGGAAAAGCATCACCGGCAACAATCAAACAGCTTGCTGCGGTTACTCACGAAAACGACGGCAAATGGCTCATCAGTAAAGTGAACTTTATTGAAGACCAAGTCGCAGGCGTACTAAAGGTTCAACTTCCAGCCATCAACGAATCGATTGTAAAAGAAGCGTTCAGCGCCAATCCAGATCTCATCGTGCAGTTTGTCGATTCCGATCATACATACAATGTTCAAGACACGGTCCATCACTTGAGACTCGACTCTAACGACCGAGCAGGTATCGTCAACGAAGTGACTCATGTATTGGATAGACAAGGAATCAGTATTCTCGATATGGATTGTCACCGCGTCTTTATCGCTGGTGGCGGCGGTGTTAGCTCAAGTCTATTCACATCAAAAATCGCCGTTAAGCTGCCAATCGAAGTACAGATCGACGACGTAGTTAATGAACTCGAAACGCTCAGTGAAGATACTCGTGTGATGATTGAAAGCTAAATAAACAAAATTAAAGAACAAAAAAGAGCAGCTCATTAGCTGCTCTTTGTATTGCTCTGAACTTGTGATTCAGTTACTTAACTGACCATTGTGATAATGAGCGTTTGAAGTCTTCATAGCCGAATTCATTTAGCTTCTGAACTTCACCACTGCTACGTTCACAGTAGATTGAAGGCATTTTAAGGCCATTGAACCAGTTCAATTTCACCATTGTGTAACCCGCGCTGTCTAACAGATGCAGCTTTTGACCAATCTTAAGTGGCTCATCAAAGCTCGCTTCGCAGAACTGATCGCCCGCAAGACATGAACACGAACCAATCACGTAGTCATGGCTGCCTGTTTCTGATGCTTCCAATACTGATGCGGGCTCATTGTAGATAAGCGTGTCAAGGCGGTGCGCCTCAGTCGCTGAATCCACAATCGCTGTTTTCTTCACGTTCTCAACAATATCGACCACTGTCACAACTAGGTCGGTTGTTTTAGTGATGATCGCTTCACCCGGCTCAAGATACATCTGCACACCGTGCTTTTCAGAGAAGGCTTTCAGCGCAAGACCGAGTTTTTCGATGTCATAGCCAGGCCATGTGAAGAACACACCTCCGCCCATGCTCACCCAGTCCAACTTATCTAAGTGCTCACCAAACTGTTCTGAGATTGAATCAAGCAGGCCGATAAACGCATCGACGTCTTTGTTCTCACAGTTCATGTGGAACATCACACCATTAATCTCATCGAAAATTTCTGGTTTGATGTGGTCAGCTTGCACGCCCAAACGCGAGAATTGACGTGCTGGATTCGCCAAGTCTTGCCCTGCGCAGCTCACGCCCGGATTTAAACGTAAACCCAGTGAAGCTTTACCTTCAACAATATGACGGTAAGCAGCAAGTTGGCTTTGAGAGTTGAAGATCATCTTGTCGCAGATGTCAGCAACCTCTCTCACGTCATCTTCACTGTAGCCCACACTGTAAGCATGAGTTTCACCGCCAAAAGTTTCGTGACCTAATTTCACTTCATAAGGGCCAGAACTAGTAGTACCGTCTAGGTACGGTTTGATGATGTCAAACACGCCCCAAGTCGAGAAGCACTTAAGCGCAAGTACCAATTTCACACCTGAAATCTCTTTCAGTTGCTTGGCTTTTTCTAAGTTCGCAATCAACTTGTCTTCGTTGATCATGAAATATGGGGTTTTTAGTTCTTCTTTCTTAAACGTCATTTTTGTAAACACTCAAGCAGCATCTATAGATGGAAAGGTAAATTAACAATTTTGGTGTGATTTATTTTGATTTTGTCCTGTCCGAGCGCAGTGAGTTACAAAATCAAAGTAAATGATACCAAAGCTTCAAGGCTATCATCATCGAAAAGGGAACAATCCATGTCCCCTTTAATTAGCAATCAAAACAAGAAATCAGTTCTTATTTTTTCAGCTCATGAATCACTGGAAGACCTTGGCCTGCTTCAAGCTCTTGAACATGCCAATCTAGACCAATTTCCGGCATAGTTGCTAGGAACGGATCTGGATTTAGCTGTTCCATGTTGAACACGCCTTTATCAGCCCATTCGCCACGGAAGAACTGAAGTGCAGCGGTAATCGCTGGAACACCAGTTGTGTAAGAGATCGCTTGGTGCTCTACGTCTTCGTAAGCCACTTCGTGGTCTGCGTTATTGTAGATGAATACGCTACGCTCTTTACCATCTTTCTTACCTTGAACCCAAGTACCGATACACGTTAAACCAGTGTAACCCGGAGCTAGAGATGTTGGATCCGGTAGTAGTGCTTTAAGAACATGCAGAGGCTGAACCACAGTACCATCGTGCAGTGTTAGCGGATCTGGGCTAAGAAGACCGATATCACGCATGCAGTTGAAGTAGTTCAAGTATGCATCACCAAAGCCCATCCAAAATTCGATACGCTTAGCTGGGATGAACTCTTTCATTGAACGAACTTCATCGTGCGCCATTGAGTAAACTTTGTGAGAACCACAGTTCGGGAATTCAAACTCAAGCATACGAGAGTGACAAGGTACTTGTTTCCACTCTTCATTTTCCCAGTAGAAAGAATCGCCTTGGATCTCAAGCATGTTGGTTTCTGGGTCAAAGTTTGTCGCAAACTTCTTGCCGTGGTCACCAGCATTCACATCCATTACATCAATTGAGTCAATCTCATCGAACAAGTGCTTAACCGCGTACGCAGCAAAGATTGATACCACACCAGGATCGAAACCAGCGCCAAGAATACCTGTGATGCCCGCTTCTGCGAACTTCTCACGATAACCCCATTGCCAATCATAAGCTTGTGGTACTTGCTGGCCTTCAGAACATAGGTCAACCGCTACCGATGTATCTAGGTAAGAGACTTTAGTTTGGTAACACGCTTCCATGATTGCCATGTTTACCCAAGGAGGACCAGCGTTGATAACAAGATCTGGCTGAACTTCTTTAATCAAAGCAACAAGCGCATCAACATCATCAGCGTCTACTGAACGTGCTTCTAGTTTCTTAGTTGAATCTTTAAGGTTGTTTTTGCCCTTGATAGATTCGATGATTTTTTCACACTTCGCGATGGTACGAGAAGCGATTGTGATATCACCCAGTACTTCGTTATTTTGTGCTGCTTTGTGTGCAACAACCCAACCAACGCCGCCTGCACCAATTTGTAGAATAGCCATAGTTTTAATTACCCTTGTTGTTCTGCTAGCTCAATAGCTAAAGTTTGAATTTTGTTAATTAGAGATTTGAAATCTGATGTCGTTAAGCACGGATTCAAGATTGTAAATTTCAGCGCGCTTTTACCGTCGACGACCGTTTCGCCAAGCACGGCAACACCACGAGTCAGAGCTTCCAGTCTTAACGTTTGATTCAGTTTGTCTAAATCTAGCTCGCCGTTTGCTGACGGCTTAGATCGGAACAGCACTGTTGATAGTGACGGCTCTGCGAGTAGCTCTAAGTCAGCTTGGTTTTGAATCAGGTCTGCCACTTCTAGCGTTTGCTCAAGAAGATGGTCGTACATATCACCCAACTGCTTTGGTCCAACGCTTTGCATCGTCATGAAGACTTTCAATGCATCAAAACGCTTGGTGGTCGCAATAGACTTATCGACAAGATTTGGCAGCTCATCGTGCTCGCGATTCAAGTAGTCTGCGTGATGCAGTAGGAACTTAAAGTTCGCTTTGTCTTTCAGCAACACAGCACCACAGCTGATTGTTTGGAAGAACAACTTGTGGAAATCAACGCTCACTGAATCCGCTTTCTCGATGCCTTTCAGGCGAGCTTTATGGCTACTTAAGATAAGCGCGCCACCGTAAGCACTGTCGACATGGAACCAAAGATCTTGCTGACTTGCGATTTCTGCAATCGCATCAAGGTCATCGATAGCACCATGATCGGTTGTGCCCGCAGTACCAATCACAGCAAAAGGAATCAGACCTTGTGCTTTCAGTGCTTTCACTTCTGCGTCTAGCAAGTCAGGCTTGATAGTGCCGTTTGCATTGGTATCAACACAGCACACTGCCGCTTCGCCTAGCCCTAGTAGAGAGGCTGACTTTTGAACCGTGAAGTGAGATTTCTTTGAACATAAGATACGCAGTTTGCTCGCGTATTCTGGTAAGCCAAGCTTTTGGATAGAATGACCATTGTGCTTATCCGCAACCCAGTCTCTCGCAAGCAATAAACCCATTAGGTTACTTTGCGTGCCTCCGCTAGTGAAAACACCGTCAGCTTGTGCGCCAAGTTGGTATTTGTCACACATCCAATCCACAACGCGCTGCTCAACATAAGTCGCAGCCGATGCTTGGTCCCATGAATCCATTGATTGATTCAACGCCGCGATAATCGATTCCGCTGCTACCGAAGCCATAAGAGGAGGAGTGTGAAGGTGTGCAATGCAATCTGGGTGTTGCACGAAGATGGAGTTTGCAGCGACAAGGTCTGCAGTACTATCTACAACATCAACCAAAGCGTGTTGATTGTTATCAAGGTCGACAGCATTGATAGCTGCTTCTAGCACTTTAGGATCTAAACCCGAATAAGGGGTTTCAACCTGTTCAAAAACCGCTTTCATCGCTTGAGTGGTTTGGTTCATCACGTTAGCAAATTCGTCGCTACCGCCTAAACCTGTATGGATGAAATGCTTGTTCCATTCTTGGTTTGCTTGTTCGCTTGAAGCTGGGTCTTGTTGTAAGCCACCGCCCGCTGCGATGATCGCTTCTTCCATTACGCGGAGTGCAAAGTCAATCTGCTCAAAAGAGATAATCATTGGCGGAAGGAAACGAATTACCGAGCCATCACGACCACCCTTTTCAACCATCAAGCCACGCTCTAACGCTGCTCGTTGAATCGCTAGGGTTAGTTCGCCGTCTGATTGTGGTTCGCCAAACTTGTTAAGCTCACCATTTGGTTGTTTGATCTCAGCACCGAGCATCAGGCCTTTACCACGAACTTCAGCAATACAGCTAACGCGTGATTGAATCTTCTCAAGCCCGTGACGTAAATATTGGCCTGCGATGTTCGCGTGCTCAACTAAGCCATCTCGTTCGATGATCTCCAACGCCTTAGCGCCAGAGACCATTGCTAATTGGTTACCACGGAATGTACCGGTGTGCTCACCCGCTTTCCATGTATCAATGCTCTTATCGAACACAAGCAGCGACATAGGCAGTCCGCCACCAATCGCTTTAGATAAACATAAGATATCTGGATTAACACCAGACTCTTCAAACGCAAATCGATGGCCAGTTTTGCCCACACCACACTGAATCTCATCAAAAATCAGTAGGATGCCGTGCTCATCACAGATGCGACGTAGGCCTTGTAACCAAGATGCTGGAGCAGGAATCACACCGCCCTCACCTTGCACAGGCTCAACGATCATCGCCGCCGGTTTCATGATGCCAGACTCGTCATCATTCAACATACGTTCGATGTAACGAATGCTCGCGTTAGCACCCACTTCACCACCAATACCAAACGGGCAGCGTAGGTTGTATGGGAAAGGCATGAAGTGCACATCAGACATCAAGCCGCTACGACGCTCTTTAGTGCCGAGGTTACCCATCATACCCATGGTGCCGTTCGTCATACCATGGTAAGCACCACGGAAAGCAAACATGGTGTTGCGACCTGTGGTTTGCTTGGCGAGCTTGATCGCCGCTTCCACAGCGTCAGCGCCAGATGGGCCACAGAATTGAAGAACCGAGTTATTTGAAAAGTCTTGAGGAAGAAAAGCTTTAACTCGCTTGATAAACGTCTCTTTTGCTTGAGTCGTGATATCAAGTGTTTGGTATGGCAAACCAGAATCGAGTTGGTCTTTAAGTGCTTGGTTAATCTCAGGGTGGTTGTAACCCAGAGAAAGTGTACCTGCACCGGCTAAGCAATCGAGAAAGAGTTGGCCACGAGTATCTTCAACTAAAGCGCCACATGCTCGTTTAATAGCAATAGGCAGGCGTCTTGGGTAAGAGCGAACATCCGACTCATGCTGTTCTTGTTCTAGCAAAATAGCGTCAGGTGTTAGGTCGTACGTTCCCTCTAAGATAGGAACCATAGTTGAAAATGAATTTGCGATAGTATTGATATCGACTTCAAAGGCGGTAGTCATAAAAGTCCCCTTGAATGTGTTCATACTCACCTCCATCAGACGCAATTACCTACCAACTCTCGTTAAATTTGGAGAGAGTTCATAGTGAAGTACACGTATTGTCTAGAAATGAGATATAGCTGTACGCTCGCATAAGTCAAATGACGAATACGAAATTAAGCCGTCTTAAGACAGCGATAAATTGTTAGCGTGAGCTCAAGGTTCAGTAATGCTACTGTTTTGAAGAATTGGACATTTTTGCAGGATCGGGCAGCTATGAGGAGCTGGTCCCTTTGGAAATGCAGAGCTGATTAGCAATGTTGTAATTAGTGTGTTCAATGTTGGGTTTCCCATTAACATGGCGAACTGCGCCATAAGTATCCCGTCTATCAGCTAAAGGACTAGCCAATACCTACCCTACGTAATGTCCCAATCAGCAAGAATGGTCACTACGCGTATCCCCCAGAAGCAATCGTTGCTCTTCTTGAACATTGTTCATTCCGAGATTGCGCGGAAAAGTAACATAAAGTGAAATGAACGATCAATAGTTTTTAATAATAGCTTGATAAATAGCAGTGGTGGCTAAGCAATTGCTGTAAATATCGTCAACACTATCGTTTAAGAAAGAGCTCCCCTGTTCATTCGTTCCTCGAGCCCAAGGCTGACGAGGCAGGTATACAGGCGGCGTTAGTGATAGCTTCGAGGCTGTGGCATCTTTTCGTCATTCCCTAGTACGAGGAACGAGTTCATAGGGAATCTCGCTTTTAAAAACTAACTTATCTAAACGAACTTGATTGCGAAATTTTGAGATAGAGATAGAGATAGAGATAGAGATAGAGATAGAGATAGAGATGAATTCTAAGTGAGGGCTCGAGCAAGCAAAGTACTTACACGCAAAAGCTAAACCACAGAAACCAAAAAGCCCGAACATTTCTGTTCGGGCTTTTTAATTTGGAGCGATACATCGGGTTCGAACCGATGACCTCAACCTTGGCAAGGTTGCGCTCTACCAACTGAGCTAGTATCGCATTTGCTTTATCGATATAAAGACTTTAATAGATGGTGCCCCGGGCCGGACTTGAACCGGCACAGCGCGAACGCCGAGGGATTTTAAATCCCTTGTGTCTACCAATTCCACCACCAGGGCACGCAATTCTTTATTGCGATGCCGATTACTGAAAAGTAAAACACCATCTTAATGCTGACGCCAATCAACATTACAAAATTTGGAGCGATACATCGGGTTCGAACCGATGACCTCAACCTTGGCAAGGTTGCGCTCTACCAACTGAGCTAGTATCGCATTTTCATTCAAATTCTTTCTAGAAGAAAGAGAGAATGGAGGCGCCTCCCGGAGTCGAACCGAGGTCCACGGATTTGCAATCCGCTGCATAGCCACTCTGCCAAGGCGCCTTAGTAACTCCAATCGAATCGCTCATTGCCATCCTCTTGGGTACGGGATGCATTCTACGGATTCAGACGATTGAGTCAATATTATTTTTGTATTTTTAATTCGTTTGAATAGATTTCATACGAAACAGGCCAAATAGCTGACTTTATGTTCAAAACACACTGTGAGCGGGTTATTCAAAGGAGATCTATATCACATTAGATATCCACTATTGATAACTTAACCTTAGGTTAAAGATCAAAAAAAGCGAGCCTCAGCTCGCTTCTTCATCAATGATGTTTTTCGTCTAACAAATCGTCTTTGGCAGCCATCAAGTATTGTGCCATTGACCAATAAGTAAGAACGGTGGCGACATACAGTGCAATGTAACCTACCCACACCATCCAGTCGTCGTATCTCCAGATAAGTACCCAAAGAGCGAACATCTGAGAAACCGTTTTGACTTTACCAACCCAAGATACCGCAACACTTGCGCGTTTACCGATTTCAGCCATCCATTCACGAAGCGCTGAAATGATGATCTCACGAGCAATCATGGTCACGGCTGGAATAGTTATCCAAATAGAGTGGTAATGCTCTGTAATCAGGATAAGAGCCGTAGCGACCAACACTTTGTCAGCCACAGGGTCAATGAAGGCACCGAAGCGAGACGTTTGCCCTAACTTACGAGCTAGCATGCCATCTAGCCAATCAGTGAAACCGGCTACCCAAAACACCATCGCAGCAGCGAAAGGAGCCCATTGATAAGGTAGATAGAAAACGACAACGAATACTGGGATCAAAAATAGTCTCAGTAAGGACAAAATGTTAGGTATATTCAAACGCATATTATTGGGCTCTTATTAATTGCGCTTTAATGGTGCGGGATTTTTACTATTGTTTCAATGCTTGATAAATGTTTTCTGCCAAAGAATGACTAATGCCCGGCACTTTGGCTATTTCTTCGACAGTTGCACGCTTAAGTTCTTGTAAGCCACCCATATATTTCAGCAAAGCTTGACGACGTTTAGGTCCTACCCCTTCAATTCCTTCCAAAGCACTGGTTCTGCGCGTTTTACCACGTTTCGCCCTGTGCCCTGCAATCGCATGATTATGGCTCTCATCACGAATGTGCTGGATAAGATGCAGCGCTGGTGCATCGCTAGGTAAATTAAACTCTTCACCTTCAAGGGTTACCAAAGTTTCTAAACCCGGTTTACGCGTCACGCCTTTCGCAATACCCATCATTCTTGGTCTAAACGGCCAATCACCCCAATATTGAGAAATGATCTCATGAGCGCGGTTTAGCTGACCTTTACCACCATCGATAAAGATGATGTCTGGGATCTTGTCGACATCGAGTTGCTTCGAATAACGTCTCTCAAGCGCCTGAGCCATCGCTGCATAATCATCGCCACCTGTAATGCCGGTGATGTTGTAACGACGGTACTCTGGTTTAACCGGGCCTTCTTGATTGAACACCACACACGACGCAATCGTGCTTTCACCCATGGTATGACTGATATCAAAACATTCCATGCGCTTGATAGCATCCATCGACAGCACTTCTTGGAGCTCTTTGAAGCGCTGATTAATCGTCATCTTGTGATTAATCTTGGTGGTAATAGCCGTCAATGCATTGGTATTAGACAATTTAAGGTAACGACCTCGAGTACCTGAAGGGTTGGTATTGAAGTGAATCTTACGACCCGCTACTTCACACAAGGCTTCTTGAATCGGTGTGACATCTTCCATCAAATCGGCATTGAGAATCAAACGGGTTGGGATGGTTCTCGCTTCACTATGCGCAAGATAGTATTGGCTTAAAAAGCTCGAAAAGACCTCTTCTCGCACCGTATTGTTGGGAATTTTAGGGAAATGGCTTCTACTGCCTAAAACCTTGCCTTGGCGAATCATCAAGATATGAATACACGCTACGCCATTCTCTTGAGCAAATCCCAACACGTCCATATCTTCCATTGAATCGTCAGATACGTATTGTTGTTCTTGCACACGTCGAATCGCTTGGATTTGATCACGGAAAGCGGCAGCTTGTTCAAAACGAAGCTCACGGCTTGCCTTGTCCATTTTGTCGATGAGCGTCTCAAGGACTAATTTGTCTTTCCCTTGCAGGAACAGACGAACGTAGTCGATAAGTTCACTGTACTCTTCATCAGAGATGATTGAGCTAACACATGGCGCAGCACAACGACCAATCTGATACATCAAACACGGGCGCGTTCTATTGGCATAAACCGTATCTTCACACTGGCGGGCAGGGAAAATCTTTTGGATTAGGTGTAGCGTCTCACGCACAGCGCCGGAATCAGGATAAGGACCAAAGTATTCGCCCTTTTTCTTCTTAGCACCACGGTGCATCGACAAACGAGGATGCTTGTGACCGCTAATAAAAATATAAGGGTACGACTTATCATCACGCAAAAGTACGTTGTATTTAGGCAAGTACTGCTTGATGTAGTTGTGCTCAAGAATGAGCGCTTCTGTTTCCGTGTGCGTTACAGTGACATCGATCTTGTCAATATTACTAACTAGAGCGCGTGTTTTTTCACTGTCGACTTTTTTACGGAAATAACTGGAAAGGCGTTTTTTGAGGTTCTTAGCTTTACCGACGTAAATAACGGCAGCCTCGGCGTTATACATTCGATAAACGCCGGGCTGCTCTGTTACTGTCTTGAGGAATGAGACTGAGTCAAACAAGTTGGTCACTATACGATCTCAGTATTAAAGGGTCTCAGTGTCTAACATTCCATGTCTAATCGCTAAATGCGTCAGCTCTACATCGCCACTGATATCCAGCTTGCTGAACAAACGGTAGCGGTAACTGTTGACTGTTTTAGGACTTAGATTGAGTTGTTCTGAAATATCCGTCACTTTCTGACCTTTGGTAATCATCATCATGATTTGAAGTTCACGTTCAGATAAGTCTGCGAATGGATTTTCAGACGCAGGAGAGAATTGGCTCAAAGCCATCTGCTGCGCAATTTCTGGTGAAATGTATCGTTGGCCACTGTTAACCACTCGAATTGCATTTACCATTTCATCCGGACCTGCCCCTTTAGTAAGGTAACCAGCAGCTCCAGCTTGCATCACTTTAGTTGGAAACGGATTTTCCGTATGAACAGTTAAAACGATGATTTTAACATCAGGGTTGAAACGCAAGATTTTCTTGGTTGCCTCTAAGCCACCAATACCAGGCATATTCATATCCATCAAAATAACGTCAGTATTGTTAGTACGACACCATTTTGCAGCATCTTCACCGCTTTCAGCTTCCCCTGCTACGTTCATTCCACGGACGTCTTCAATAATACGTCGTATCCCTGTGCGAACCAGCTCGTGATCATCTACAAGGAAAACATTTATCAAACTTGTATCTCCACACTATTAATTGGCTCTGCAACCACTGTGTCATTTCATCTGTTTGAAACAATTGAACAAAGGAACAGTGGATCGCAGCATTGAGTACATCTTAACTTAATTACTAAAAAAAAGCTCTGTTGAATATGTGCTGAAACACGAACTTTAGCAAGTACTTATTAACAAATAAGCTAACTAAAACAACAAGCTTTTTCTAAAAATCAACCAGTTAAAACAACACCCAATAAAATTACATAAGATAAAGATATTTTCAATACCATTGAATAACCATTCGCGACAATTTCACTTATTTGCTTATAGAGTCCCGTTATTTGCCTCTACTAACTAGAATTTAGTTAGTATTTTTACTGCCTTTTGTGCGCAGAGGGTCGCTAGATGGTAGTATTCGATTCCCCATTTCAATAGGTTACTACATTGGATATTCAGCAAGGCTTTGTACTCACAAGACAAGCAAGAGATTTTTCAGGGCGCACACAAATCGACTTGTGGTTAAGCACCCCTCAAGGCCCTACTCTGCTGACGATTCAAAATGAAAAACCGGTATTTTTTGTCGCTCAATCTGACGTTGAGGCATGTCAGGCAATCGCAGCGAAAGAGTCGATCGATTGCCAATTTAAGCCTCTAGAATTAGCCACATTCGAGCAAACACCTCTCGCCGCGTGTTACACCTCACTGTCGAGAAGCAGCTTTGGTTTAGCGCAAGCCTTTCACAACGAAGAAATCCAAACCTTTGAAAGCGATATTCGACTCGCCGATCGATTCTTGATGGAACGTTTTATCAAGGGAAGTATTGAGTTCACCGGATCTGCTGTGCAAAAAAATCAGCATCATCGAGTCTCAAACGCAAAATGCCGAGCAGGTGATTACTTACCCAGTCTATCTGTGGTCTCGCTTGATATTGAGTGTTCGGAAAAAGGCGTGCTTTATTCAATTGGCCTAGACAGCCCGATGGACAGCCGAGTAATCATGGTCGGCGAAGCACAACAAGCTGAAACCAATATCCAATGGGTTGCCAACGAGAAAGCGCTACTTGAAGCCATGATAGCTTGGTTCTCTGAATTTGATCCTGACATCATCATTGGCTGGAATGTTATCGACTTCGATTTTAGGCTGCTGCACAAACGTTCAGAATGGAACGAAGTGAAGCTCAACATCGGCAGAGACAACCAACCGAGCTTTTTCCGCAGTTCTGCTCAAAATCAGCAAGGTTTTATCACGATTCCGGGGCGCGTTGTCTTGGATGGTATTGATATGCTCAAGACAGCGACCTACCACTTCCGTTCTTGGTCTCTTGAGTCGGTATCGCAAGAGCTGCTTGGGGAAGGCAAAGACATCCATAACGTTCATGACCGTATGGATGAGATAAACCGAATGTTTAAGTTCGATAAACCCTCACTCGCTAAGTACAACCTTCAAGACTGCGTACTGGTAAACA
This sequence comes from Vibrio sp. 10N.222.49.C12, assembly GCF_041475025.1. NCBI lineage: Bacteria > Pseudomonadati > Pseudomonadota > Gammaproteobacteria > Vibrionales > Vibrionaceae > Vibrio > Vibrio sp. 10N.222.49.C12. The sequence goes on from NZ_JBFRVF010000001.1 coordinate 117,845, forward strand.
GCATCTTCGAGCACACTCACCTACTCGACTTCGCGATTGAGCGCTCGCGACTGACTGGTGTCGAGCTTGATCGTGTTGGCGGTTCTGTTGCTGCTTTTACTAATTTGTACCTACCACAGATACACAGAGCGGGTTATGTCGCGCCTAACTTAGAGCCTGAGAACTGGATTGCTAGCCCCGGTGGTTATGTGATGGATTCAATTCCCAACCTGTACGACTCTGTATTGGTGCTCGACTTCAAGAGCCTATACCCATCAATCATCCGCTCGTTCCTGATTGACCCTATGGGGTTAATCGAAGGATTGAAGCTGGAACTAGGCCCTGAAGAAAACCAAGCGGTCGAGGGTTTTAGAGGCGGTCAATTCCACCGTTCAAAGCACTTTCTGCCAGAGATGATCGAAAACCTATGGGCTGCACGTGATGTGGCGAAGAAGAACAACGAGAAGGCGTTCTCTCAAGCGATTAAGATCATCATGAACTCGTTTTATGGTGTGTTGGGTTCGTCTGGTTGTCGCTTCTTTGATACTCGCCTAGCCTCGTCGATCACCATGCGCGGTCATGAAATCATGAAGCAAACCAAGGTTCTGATCGAAAACAAAGGCTATCAGGTGATTTATGGCGATACCGATTCAACCTTCGTGTCTCTGAACGGCAGCTATGATCAGCTAAAAGCAGACGAGATCGGGAATGAACTTGTCACTTACATCAACGATTGGTGGACGAATCACTTAAAAGAAACCTACAACCTAACCTCTATACTCGAATTGGAATATGAGACTCACTATCGCAAGTTTCTTATGCCAACCATTCGAGGTTCAGAAACTGGCTCGAAGAAGCGCTATGCCGGTTTAATCAATCAAGGCGACCAAGAGAAAATCATCTTCAAAGGGCTTGAGAGTGCAAGAACAGACTGGACGCCGTTGGCACAACAGTTCCAACAAACCTTGTATGAGATGGTGTTTCACGATCAAGATCCAACCGACTACGTCAGACAGTTTGTTGATGAAACCTCTGCTGGCAAACATGACGATTTACTGGTTTACCAGAAGCGTCTGCGTCGTAAGCTACATGAATACCAAAAGAACATTCCACCGCAGGTTCGTGCAGCTCGTATGGCCGATGAAATCAATGCTCAGTTAGGGCGCCCTCTTCAATACCAAAACAAAGGACGTATTGAATATTTGATTACTCTGAGCGGCCCTGAGCCTAAAGAGTATTTAAAGAGTGGTATTGATTATCAGCATTACATCGACAAACAGATTAAACCCGTCGCTGAAGCTATCTTACCCTTCATCGGGTTAGATTTTGAGAGAGTCAGTGGACAGCAATTAGGTTTATTCTAAGATTATTGTCGAGGTTTCATCAAAACAAAAAAGCAGAGGAATGTTCAATTCGCTCTGCTTTTTTATATCGATAGATTAAGAAACTCTATCCGATTCTAAACTCGGTTTTCTGATATTGCTTAACTAACCACTCACCAAAGCCATCAAGAATACCGATCACCGAACGTTTAGGGATCGGTCTACCTGAGAGTAAAATACCCAACCTTTGAATTTCGACTTCTCTATCTGGGTGATACTTCAAGAACTGTTGACCACACTCTACAGGATCATCGAACCAATACTTATCGCGATACATCACCAAAGAGTAACTCGCTCGCAGAAGCTTCTTGGCAATGATCACTTGTGCGGCCACTTGTTGTTCTGGCGTTGTAGCTCGGGCAATCTTGTTGCGATACACCGCTAACCAGTTTTCCGCATCCATATTCCAATGCTTGGCAATTTCCCAACTCGTTTCAAAATCACCATAGCAATCTGATAAGTCTTCACCATGCACACACACGGCTAAATGCTTGAGCATAAAACCCCAAGTGAAGATATTGTCGAAATCGACTATCTCACTCACTAAGGTAGTTTTTATCGCCACTTGAGTTACCTGCGGGAAGCTCTTTTGGAAACGCCATTTGATGGTGTTCAACAAAGTGGTTCGTTGGTCAGGAAACGGTCGATGGGTCACCACAACCACATCTAGATTGGAGCGACCGAAGACGGCTTGCTTACGAGCCACACTGCCATAAATATAAATACTGTGCAGATTAGATCCTAACCCACCTTTTAGAAAGGTAATCAGATCGTTAACCACAGGTTGAAATTCAGGTTGAAAAGGCTGTGTTGGGTCAATAACGGGTAGCTGCATAGGTCGTTTCGGTAAATAAAATAATGATTTAACTATAACTCTATGATCGCCTAGGTGACTTTATGATTCAAGCTATTCCTATTTATAGCATCTCCGAGATATAATCAGCGGATAGACCCACTAAGGACAAACACAAAATGCCTAGAGCAAGTGAAATTAAAAAAGGTTTTGCTATCACAGTAGAAAGCAAAACAGTGATCGTTAAAGATATCGAAGTAACAACACCAGGCGGCCGTGGCGGCCAAAAGATTTACCGCTTCCGTGGTAACGATGTAGCAACTGGCGTTAAAACTGAAGTTCGCCACAAGGCTGACGAAATTGTTGAAACTATTGACGTAACTAAGCGTGCAGTAATGTTCTCTTACGTTGATGGCAACGAGTACATCTTCATGGACAACGAAGATTACACACAATTCATCTTCAACGGTGAGACTATCGAAGACGAACTACTGTTCATCAACGAAGAAACTCAAGGCATGTACGCGATCCTTATCGACGGCAACGCTGCAACGCTTGAGCTACCAACATCTGTTGAACTAGTTATCGAAGAGACTGATCCTTCAATCAAAGGTGCATCAGCGTCTGCTCGTACTAAGCCTGCTCGTCTTTCTACAGGTCTTACTATTCAAGTGCCTGAATACATCGCGACTGGCGACAAAGTAGTAGTAAACACTGCTGAACGTAAATACATGAACCGCGCAAGCTAAGATACTTATTATGACCGAAGCTAACGACCTAATGTCTTATGACGACGCAATTGACACTGCATACGACATCTTCCTAGAGATGGCACCTGACAACCTAGAGCCTGCAGACGTGATTCTTTTCACTGCTCAGTTTGAAGATCGTGGCGCAGCAGAGCTTGTTGAAACTGGCGATGATTGGGTTGAACATGTTGGCTTTGAAGTCGACAAAGAGATCTACGCTGAAGTGCGCATTGGTCTTGTGAATGAAGCTGATGACGTTCTAGACGACGTATTTGCTCGCATGTTAATCAGCCGTGATCCAGAACATAAGTTCTGTCACATGCTGTGGAAACGCGACTAATACCGCTGTTGACGCTCATCTGCATGAGTAAACAAGTATTCATGTAAGCGAGTTAAAAGTTAGCCGAGCCCATTGCTCGGCTATTTTTATCACGCTATTTTCCATCGTGATTCATCACTTTCATCATCAACGTTAGATTCACTGATTATGACCAAAGCAAAAACAGACACACAATCAAAAGGCTATGCCTGCATTGGCCTAGTTAACCCAAAGACGCCAGAAAACGTAGGCTCAGTGATGCGAGCAGCTGGCTGCTACGGCGCCAACTCTGTGTTTTACACTGGCACACGCTACGACCATGCGCGAAAATTCCATACCGATACCAAAGAAAAGCACTTAGCCCTGCCTTTGATTGGTGTTGAAGAACTGAAAGATATTATTCCAGTAGGCTGCGTGCCGGTTGCTGTTGATCTGATTGAAGGTGCTAAGCCTCTACCTGATTACAAGCACCCACCACGTGCGTTTTACATTTTTGGCCCAGAAGATGGCACGCTAAAGAAAGAAATCACAGATTTCTGTCGTGAGACGATTTACGTTCCGACCAACGGCTGTATGAATCTAGCGGCATCAGTGAATGTTGTGCTTTACGACCGACTGGCGAAAGGCGATAACTTTTCGAATCATAAGTAAAAGAAACGAGATACGAGATACGAGCAGATTATAGATGCGCCTACACGAGATAAGAGATGCGAAGAGCATGCTTACTGCCGATTATGGCAGTATGTTTTCGATACTCGATTACTCGCATCCCGAATCTTTTATTTCTTCTAGACGTAAAAAAACCTGCTCAATGAGCAGGTTTTTTAGTATTCAGTGCTTTTAGCTAATGAAGCTTTACGCGCAATAAATTACGTAATTACTGACGTGTTCTTGGCTTAGCTGGTTTAGCCGGACGACCGTTGTTCAGTTTAGGCTTACTTTTGTTAGCCTGAGGTTTGCCTTTGTTTGCAGCTGGAGCGCTACGACCTGAATCAGGTGTTGTAGTACCGCGAGTTGCAGGCTTCTTACGCTTAGTTTGGTTGCTACGGCCTTTTGGTGCGTTTGCACGCTCTTCGTGACGCTTAACAGCGCGACGAATTTTTTGGCTACGAGAACGCTCACGCTTACGAGAAGTGTTTGAAGGATCAAGATCCAACAGTGTCTCTTTCTCAGGCTTAAGCTCAACAAGCTCACGCAAGTAGTTAACTTCTTGAAGATCTAGCTCTTTCCAACCGCCACGAGGCAGTTTCTTATCAAGGTAGATATCACCGTAACGTACACGTTTCAGGCGGCTTACTGTTGTTTCTTGTGATTCCCAAAGACGACGAACTTCACGGTTACGACCTTCGTTAATCGCTACATAGAAAGTATGGTTCATACCTTCACCACCAGCGTAAACAACATCTTCAAAACGAGCCATGCCGTCTTCTAGTTGTACACCACGAGTAACGTTTTTAACTTTTTGCTCAGTCACTTCACCGAATACACGTACTAGGTACTCACGCTCAACCTGACGGCTTGGGTGCATTAGACGGTTTGCAAGCTCACCATCAGTAGTGAAAAGCAAAAGGCCTGATGTGTTTGCATCAAGACGACCAACTGAAATCCAACGAGAACCACGGATCTTAGGTAGACGATCGAAAACAGTACGGCGGCCTTCAGGGTCGTGACGAGTACAAAGCTCACCTTCAGGTTTGTAGTAAGCAAGTACACGACAAACCACTTCTTCAGAAGCCTTGCCTGAAACAGTATGGCCATCGATACGGATCACTGAGTTCTCGTCTTCAAGACGCTCGCCCAGTTTCGCAACTTGACCGTTAACACTTACACGACCAGATTTGATTAAACCTTCTAGTTCACGACGAGAACCGTGACCAGCTCGCGCTAAAACCTTCTGTAATTTTTCGCTCATTTACTCTTTTCTACCTAATTGTCGTCTTCACAGACGTCGAATGAATTTTTCGCGACCAAATCGCGGTCGCGTATTATCGCAAATAACCTGCCAAAAAGCACTTGTTATTTACTGTGGCAGGTTTGCTGTATCGTTACAGAATGTTAATCAGTAAAGCGATTATTCAAACGGCGCAGGATCGCCAGCACCACGACGTAGAACCACGGCATCATCGTCACTGAAGTCAATAACCGTCGTCGGTTGCTCACCTAAGTAACCGCCATTCAAAATCACATCAACCGCATGCTCTAGGCTGTCACGAATTTCTTCTGGATCCGACTCCGTAGTCTCGTTACCCGGCAGAATCAGAGACGTCGACATTAATGGTTCACCCATCGCTTCCAAAAGGTCGAGTGCAATCTTGTTGTCTGGGACACGAATACCAATCGTTTTACGCTTGGCGTTCATCAAACGCTTTGGCACTTCTTTGGTTGCTTTAAAGATAAACGTGTAAGCACCTGGTGTATGTGCTTTCAGTAGACGGAAAGCCACGTTATCGACGCGTGCATACAGTGATAATTCAGAAAGATCACGACATAACAAGGTGAAATTGTGCTTGTCATCGATGCGACGAATTTTACAGATACGTTCAAGTGCTTGTTTGTTTTCAAGCTGACAGCCCAGCGCATAACCGGAATCTGTTGGATAAACCACAACGCCGCCATTGCGAATAATCGCAACCGCTTGAGTAATTAAGCGTGCTTGTGGGTTATCTGGGTGTACATAAAAAAACTGGCTCATTGTTGATCCTCGTTATCGAATCTCTCGACTCTATCATCAGAAGGAGCTGGCTCACCTAAAGACTATTCAGATGGTGAAACCGTTTGAAACTCCCAATCTTTCCATACTTCCTCGACCCCAGAAGGTAGCCAGAGATTGCGTCCAAGTTCCATCCACGGAGATGGGTAATGGAAATCACTGCCTTGGGAGGCTAATAGTTTGTATTGTATAGCATAATCCGCGAGTGTGCGTCTTTCTTGTTGCGCTTGCTGAGGTTGAGCTACTTCCATCGCATCCCCTTTCGCTTCAACAAATGCCGCTAGCAGGCGCTTAACCCACTTGGCTGTAAGGCCATATCGCCCAGGGTGAGCGAGCACGGCTTGTCCACCAGCAGCATGAATAGCCGTGACAGCATCACTCATTGAACACCACGTTGGCGGCACATAACCTGGGTTATTGCGAGTAAGAAACTTTTTAAACACCTGCTGCATGGTTTTTGCGTAGCCGTTATCGACTAACCACTTAGCAAAGTGAGCGCGAGTAATAGGCGCATCACCCGCAATCAATTTAACTTCTTCTAGTACCCCTTCACGAGTCGCTTTCTCAAGACGTTGAGCAATCATCTCTGCACGTCCAATACGGTGTTGCTTCTGTTGTTCAATGAGCGCTTTGAGTTCTGGTGACTCAGGATCAACGTTTAACCCAACAATATGGATATCTTTGTTTTGCCAAACAGTCGAAATCTCAATGCCGTTTATCAACTGAATAGGAAGGTTGTTATCCGCAATGTAGCTGCGTGCTTCAGCAAGCCCATCAGTCGTGTCATGATCTGTAATCGCTAGCGCTTCGATGTTAAAGCCAAGCGCTCGGTCAATTAGCTCAGGTGGAGTAAGTCGGCCATCTGAGGCTGTTGTATGACTATGTAGATCAATTCTCATATATTCTTTTTCATTGTTTTCAATTTTTATCGTTATATTTGTGTCAACACACTTGACCCGCAAGCAGAAAACTAGTTAACTAGTACACAAATACGAAGTATCACATTTGATAGGTTCACCATGTTACAAGAATTTAACCAAAACCATAAAGATAAAGTTTTAGAACTTTCTTCAGTAGAAGCAAGTTCAGAGCTTAATTGGTGGCGCACTTGGACAAGTTCTTGGTGGGCTAACGTGTACTTCTAATTAAACAGTTTGTTTATAAAAAAGTTATCACTAAGCCCGCTTTAATAGCGGGCTTTTTAATTTGTCGAACATCTCACATTCAACTGACTAACAAATCATCGAATTGACCATATTCTAGATTGGGTGAAAGGTATCTTTATGCGACTATGTACGGCAGGAAATTTAAAGAATCATAAAGGAGGTCTTGTGAACAAGGCCATTGAAATCAAAAAGCTGGGAACCATTGAGGTCATCAATTCCTCAGTTCCTTACTCGCAAGATCCAACCAGCGTTTTTCATACTTTGTGTGAAAACAAAACTGATAGTCTTTTGTTGGAATCTGCCGAGATTGAATCTAAACAGAACCTGACAAGCCTACTCCTTATCGACTCTGCTGTTCGCATCGTATGTCGCGGACATGAAGTAACCTTTCAAGCATTGACTGAAAACGGTCAAGCGCTTATCGAACATCTCACTCAAAACGTGAAAGCAGAAATTAAATCTGACCTTACTGATAACGTTTTGACGCTGACTTTTATCGAACCAAGCAACGAATTAGACGAAGACTCACGTTTAAGAGAAGCCTCTTCATTCGATGCACTGCGTTTGGTTCAGCACAGCTTTGAGCAAGACGCGGATAACAAACACGCATTATTCATGGCGGGCTTATTCGCTTACGACATCGTGGCAAACTTTGAGCCACTAGGTGATGCTGAAGCAACCAACAATTGTCCTGACTTTGTATTCTACGTAGCTGAAACACTATTGCGTTTCGATCACCAAGAGAACGAAGGCCTACTTCACGCGAGCTTATTTGCTCAAGATGACAACATCAAAGCGCAATTAACTGACCGTCTAGCCGACATTCAAACTCAGTGTCAGTCCCTGAAAGCCATCACTGAAGTAACGCCGTTAGACAACGTTGAAGCTGTACCAAGCGTTTCAGATGAAGACTTCTGCCAAACGGTTCGTGATTTAAAAGAGTACGTAGTTAAAGGCGATGTATTCCAAGTGGTACCTTCACGCCGCTTTACTCTACCTTGCCCTGCTCCACTGGCGGCTTATAAAGAACTCAAACAAAGTAACCCAAGCCCTTACATGTTCTACATGCAAGACGAGTTGTTTACTCTGTTCGGTGCTTCTCCAGAAAGCGCTCTGAAATACGAGACAGAAACCAACCAAATCGAGATCTACCCGATTGCTGGTACTCGTCGTCGTGGTAAGCGCCCTGACGGTCAAATCGATTTCGACCTAGACAGCCGTATCGAGCTTGAACTGCGTACCGACAAGAAAGAAAACGCCGAGCACATGATGCTAGTTGACCTAGCGCGTAACGATGTGGCACGTATTGCCGAAGCTGGCACTCGCCACGTAGCAGACTTACTGAAAGTAGACCGCTACAGCCATGTAATGCACTTGGTTTCTCGTGTTGTTGGTCAGCTCCGTGAAGACTTAGATGCTCTGCACGCTTACCAAGCTTGTATGAACATGGGCACGCTAACGGGCGCACCAAAAATCCGCGCAATGCAGCTTATTCGAGACGTAGAAAAAACGCGTCGTGGTAGCTACGGTGGTGCAGTCGGTTATCTAACTGGTGAAGGGACTCTAGATACTTGTATCGTAATTCGCTCTGCTTACGTTGAAGATGGCGTGGCACAAGTACAAGCAGGCGCTGGGGTCGTATTTGACTCAGACCCACAAGCAGAAGCCGATGAAACTCGCGGCAAGGCACAAGCGGTTATCTCAGCGATTCAAGCTGCACACACTAAAAGCGCTGCAGTAAATCAGAACACATCAAACAAGAAGGAGTCGTAATCATGGCTGATATTGTATTCATCGATAACTTCGACTCATTCACTTACAACCTTGTAGACCAGTTTCGTTCATTAGGTCACAGCGTAAAGATTTACCGTAACAACATTCCGGCAAAGGTTGTTGAAGCTGCGATCAACGAACTAGACAACCCCGTTGCACTGCTTTCGCCAGGCCCTGGCGCTCCAGCAGATGCGGGCTGTATGCCAGAGCTAATTCAGCTTCTAAAAGGTAAAGTACCAATGATTGGTATTTGCTTAGGCCACCAAGCGATTGTTGAAGCCTATGGCGGCACCGTTGCAGGCGCTGGCGAAATCATTCATGGTAAGGTGTCGATGATGGAACACCAAAACCATGCGACTTACCAAGGCTTACCTTCGCCACTGGCTATCGCTCGCTATCACTCTTTAGTGGCAACGCATGTATCTGATAGCCTAACGGTGACAGCTGAAGTCGATGATTTGGTGATGTCTGTGGTTCAAGAACAAGACAAGGTGTGTGGATTCCAATTCCACCCTGAATCAATTATGACGACCTACGGTGCAACGCTTCTAGCAAACGCTATCGAATGGGCTCTTGAGAAACCTCTTCGCCTTGAAAAGACTGGAAAATAGGAAACGATCATGGAACAGATTAATAAACTTTACGAACAGCAGTCTCTTACTCAAGAAGAAAGCCAACAATTGTTTGATGTGATCATCAAGGGGGAACTTGACCCAATCTTGATGGCTTCTGCGCTGACTGCACTAAAAATCAAAGGCGAAACGCCCGATGAGATCGCTGGTGCGGCGAAAGCACTGCTTGCGAATGCAAACCCGTTCCCTCGCCCTGATTACGATTTCGCAGACATCGTTGGTACAGGTGGCGACGGTCACAACACCATTAATATTTCGACGACTTCTGCATTTGTTGCCGCAGCGTGTGGCTTAAAAGTCGCGAAGCACGGTAACCGCAGCGTATCGAGCAAATCAGGTTCTTCTGACCTATTGGATTTGTTCGGTATCAACCTAGCGATGACAGCAGAAGACACGCGTACGGCTGTTGATGAACTTGGCGTAGCGTTCCTATTTGCTCCGCAGTATCACGTTGGTGTACGTCACGCGATGCCTGTTCGTCAAACCATGAAAACGCGCACTATCTTCAATATCCTTGGCCCACTGATTAACCCAGCTCGCCCTAACATCGAGCTAATGGGTGTTTACAGCAAAGAGCTTGTACGCCCTATCGCGGAAACCATGCTGCAAATGGGCATGAAGCGCGCGGCGGTTGTTCACGGTAGCGGCCTTGATGAAGTAGCGATTCACGGCGAAACCATGGTTGCTGAAATCAAAGATGGCAAGATTCACGAGTACACAGTGACTCCGGCTGACTTTGGTTTGAACACTCACCCTCTTGAAGCGATTAAGGGCGGCGAGCCAGAAGAGAACAAAGCCATCACAACTGATATCCTGACGGGTAAAGGCACTGATGCTCAAGTTGGCGCAGTGGCAGTCAACGTAGCTCTGCTGATGCGTCTATTTGGTCACGAAGACCTAAAAGCCAACGCTCAGCAAGCGATTGACGCGATGAACTCTGGCAAAGCGTACGAGCTTGTACATAAGCTTGCTGCACACGCCTAACGAACGACGAATTGAGACAAAGAACATGACACAGACTACCGATAAACTGTCGACCCACGTTTCAGTCAAAGAAGCTGAAATGGCGGAAGTATTAGCAAAAATCGTTCGTGATAAATACCAATGGGTTGAAGCGCGTAAGCAGACTCAACCATTAGACGAGTTTAAAGCGTCACTAACTGCAACAGACCGCAGCTTTTATGACGCTCTGAGCGGAGAACAAACGGTTTTCATCACTGAATGTAAAAAGGCCTCTCCGTCAAAAGGTTTAATCCGTGACGAGTTTGACCTCGACTACATTGCTTCTGTTTACAACAACCACGCAAACGCGATTTCTGTGCTGACAGACGAGAAGTACTTCCAAGGTGACTTTGAGTTTTTACCTAAAGTTCGCAGCATTGCTAAGCAGCCTATCCTGTGTAAAGACTTCATGGTTGATACCTACCAAGTGTATCTAGCTCGTCATTACTCAGCTGATGCTATCTTGTTAATGCTATCGGTATTAGATGACGAAGAGTACAAAGCGCTGGCGGAAGTCGCTCACTCACTCAACATGGGTGTATTGACCGAAGTCAGCAACGAAGAAGAGCTTCACCGTGCAGTCGCTCTAAACGCTAAGGTGATCGGCATTAACAACCGTAATCTTCGTGACCTTTCGACTGATTTGAACCGTACTAAAGAGTTGGCGCCGCTGATTCGCGAACTGGCTCCAAACGCAGTTGTGATTTCAGAGTCTGGCATCTACACACATCAACAAGTTCGTGACCTTTCAACGTTTGCAGATGGCTTCCTAATCGGTAGCTCTCTAATGGCAGAGAAGAACCTCGAGCTTGCGGTACGCAAAGTAACACTGGGTGAAAACAAGGTGTGTGGTTTAACTCACTCTGACGATGCAGCAAAGGCTTATCAAGCTGGTGCGGTATTCGGTGGTCTGATATTCGTTGAAGCATCTAAGCGTCATGTGGATATCGAAGCGGCTCGTTTGACTATGAGCGGCGCACCTTTGAACTACGTGGGTGTGTTCCAAAACCACAGCGTTACTGACGTTGCGAAAACGGTTTCTGAGCTAGGCCTGTTCGCTGTGCAATTGCACGGTGATGAGTCTCAAGCGTTTGTCGATGAGCTAAAACAGTCACTACCTGAAAGCGTTGAGATTTGGAAAGCTTACGGTGTTTCTCCCGATGCTGAGAGCTCGCTACCAGAATTACTGGAAAGCAACGTGACTCGTCACCTGCTAGATACTAAAGTGGGTTCTCAAACTGGTGGCACAGGCCAAGTGTTCGATTGGAACCTAATCAACAACCAAAGCGCAATCATGTTGGCGGGTGGCCTAAACCCAGAAAATGCTAACCAAGCCGCTAAGTTGGGTTGCTTAGGATTAGACCTAAACTCTGGCGTTGAATCCGCTCCAGGAAAAAAAGACGCAGACAAACTGCAACGTGCTTTTGCAGCGATTCGCAATTACTAGTCCAAACTCGGCGCTAGAAATTAGAAAGCAGAAACTAAAAACATATTTGTGAGCTTTGCCTTTTGCGAAGCTCAAACAAGATTAAATGACTTGGTGTGAATACACATCAGTAGAATTGAAGGAATAACACAATGGCTAAACTCGATGCCTACTTTGGTGAATACGGTGGTCAATACGTACCGCAGATCCTAGTGCCAGCACTAGACCAACTTGAACAAGCATTTATCGATGCACAAGCCGATCCTGAGTTCCGCAGCGAATTCATGACGCTTCTTCAAGAGTACGCTGGTCGTCCAACGGCGCTAACGCTAGCACGCAACCTAACAAAAGGTACAAAAACCAAACTGTACCTAAAGCGTGAAGATCTACTTCACGGCGGTGCTCACAAGACAAACCAAGTTCTTGGTCAGGCATTGCTAGCAAAACGTATGGGTAAGCAGGAAATCATCGCTGAAACTGGGGCAGGCCAACACGGTGTGGCAACGGCTCTAGCGTGTGCTCTACTAGGTCTTAAGTGTCGTGTATACATGGGTGCAAAAGACGTTGAACGTCAAAGCCCGAACGTGTTCCGTATGAAGCTAATGGGCGCAGAGGTTATCCCTGTTCATTCTGGCTCTTCAACGCTAAAAGATGCATGTAACGAAGCGCTACGTGACTGGTCGGCAACTTATGAAGACGCGCACTACCTATTGGGTACTGCAGCGGGCCCTCACCCATTCCCAACGATTGTTCGTGATTTCCAACGCATGATTGGTGAAGAAACGAAGAACCAAATTCTAGCTCGTGAAGGTCGCCTTCCTGATGCAGTTATCGCGTGTGTCGGCGGTGGTTCAAACGCTATCGGTATGTTCGCGGATTTCATTGAAGAAGAGTCTGTACGCCTAATCGGTGTAGAGCCTGCTGGTAAAGGTATTGATACCGACCAACACGGCGCGCCGCTTAAACACGGTAAAACTGGTATCTTCTTCGGTATGAAAGCACCACTGATGCAAGATGAGAATGGTCAAGTAGAAGAGTCTTACTCTGTATCTGCGGGTCTAGACTTCCCATCAGTTGGCCCTCAACACGCGCACCTAAATGCTATTGGCCGTGCTGAATACGACAACGTAACCGATGACGAAGCGCTAGAAGCGTTCCAATTGATTGCACGTAAAGAAGGTATTATCGCAGCGCTAGAGTCATCTCATGCTTTGGCTCATGCTGTTAAAATGGCTCATGACGACCCAGAGAAAGAACAACTATTGGTAGTTAACTTATCTGGCCGTGGTGACAAAGACATTTTCTCTGTACACGACATTCTTAAAGAGAAAGGAGCATTATAATGGATCGCTATCAATCACTCTTCACTCGCTTAGCTGAAAAGAATCAGGGCGCATTCGTACCATTCGTAACAGTTGGCGATCCTAACCCTGAGCAATCGCTTAAGATCATGGAAACTTTGGTTGAAGCGGGGGCTGATGCGCTTGAACTTGGTATTCCATTCTCCGATCCGCTTGCAGATGGCCCGACAATCCAAGGCGCAAATATTCGCGCGTTAGATTCAAAAGTAACGCCAGATGTGTGTTTTGATCTTATTGGTCAAATTCGTGCTAAATACCCAGATCTGCCAATCGGCCTACTGATGTACGCAAACTTGGTGTACGCACGTGGTATCGAGAACTTCTACGAGCGTTGTGCGAATGCAGGTATCGATTCAGTATTGATTGCTGATGTACCAACCAACGAGAGTGGCGAGTTTGTTGCTGCAGCTAAGAAGTTTGGTATTCACCCAATCTTTATTGCTCCACCAACAGCAAGTGATGAGACGCTTCAATCGGTTTCTGAGCTAGGTGGTGGTTACACTTACCTACTTTCTCGTGCTGGCGTAACGGGTGCAGAAACCAAAGCAAACATGCCTGTGACAGCCCTACTTGACCGTTTGAACAAGTTTGATGCGCCACCAGCACTGCTTGGTTTCGGTATCTCGGCTCCTGAACAAGTGAAAGAAGCAATTGTAGCTGGCGCTGCTGGTGCTATCTCTGGCTCAGCAGTTGTGAAAATCATTGAAAACAACGTTGAGCAACCAGAAGCAATGCTTAAAGCACTTGCTGAGTTTGTTACGCCAATGAAAGCGGCGACGCAAAAATAATAAATAGGCTCCCACTAGTGCGATAATTTGCGCTGTGGGAGTTTTTCTCCGAGAACACGTCCAAACCCTCTCAATTGTTAAATTTCTGATAAAAACAACACCTCATACAAACCTGTAGCACATCTATAATACCCCACCAAAACATCACTATCATTTATAAAAATAATGACAAATCAAAAAGCAATCGTTTGCTTTAGTGTGAAAAATCATCAAGTGACATTTGATTACTGCTTTTTGGTGTTCTTTCATCTCTGCTCATATTGATAAATGTAAAGGATACGTGTAAAACTTCTCGCGAAATATTAATCCAATGGTACATCGTACATTGGTGAGTAGTTCTGGGATTTTTATATTTAGTAGCACAGAGGTTATGGAAGTGTTAAAAGAAAAGAGTTTACTAAGCAACATCGGCGTTCAAGTCGTTATTGCAATGATCATCGGTACCCTAGTCGGTGCGATGATGGGTGACAGCGCAACTATGTTCGCTCCACTGGGTGCTATCTTCATCAATTTGATCAAGATGCTGGTTATCCCTCTAGTCGCGGTTGCCCTAATTTCAGGTGCTGCTGGTCTAGGCAACAGCTCATCAGCAGGTAAAGTGGGCGTGACCACTCTAGGTTACTTTGCACTAACGTCTGCACTTGCTGTAGCACTAGCGCTAGTAATGGGTGAAATATTCGAACCAGGTCGTGGTATCGATGTTTCTGGCGTTGAAGGCATGTTCTCTTCTGAATACGCTGCGAAAGGTGAACTTCCAACGTTCTGGGCAACCATCACAGGCATGATCCCGACCAACGTTTTCCAATCACTGAATGAAGCAAACATTCTGCAAATTCTAGTTTTCTGCTTATTCTTCGGTATTGCGATTTCTAAACAAGCGAAAGAGAAACGTGACCCTATCATCAATGGCGTAAACGCGATTGTTGACGCTATGGTTTGGATGATCAACAAGGTTATGATCATTGCACCACTTGGTGTATTTGGCCTAATGGCTGAAGCAGTAGGTACATTCGGTTTTGGCGCACTAATGGTAGTGTTCAAGCTGTTTGTTGTTTACATCGCCGCTATCCTGATCTTCGGCTTTGTTGCTTACCCGCTAATGATTCAAATCTTCACTAAGACTTCAGCTAAGAAGTTCCTAGTTGCAATGAAGAAGCCTCAAGCGGTTGCTCTTTCAACAGCATCTTCAATGGCGACACTGCCTGTTACCATGGACACTGTAGAAAACGAGCTTGGTGTACGCAACTCTACGGCTTCGTTCGTTCTACCTCTAGGTGCAACGATCAACATGTCTGGTAACGCGATTTACTACGGCCTAGTGGCTATCTTCTTCGCACAGCTGTTCAACATCGACCTATCTATGGGTGCTTACGTTGCTATCATCGTAACATCAACACTAGGCGCAGTTGGCCAAGCAGGTGTTCCTGGTCCTTCTTTCCTAGTTGTTGCTGTTCTTCTGGCGGCTGGTATCCCTATCGAAGGTCTACCTCTGTTGTTCGCTCTAGACCGTATCTTCGACATGATTCGTACAGCACTGAACATCACTGGTGATGCAGCATGTGCAGTGATCGTTGACTCTCTAATTGAAGACGAAGCGAAAGAAGCTGAGCTACAAAAACAACAAGCGTAATATTAAGCTTCAGTTTGATTGATAAATAAAACCGCCTTCATGAGGCGGTTTTTTTATTAGGTAATGATCGATATTGATTCGGTAAATCTTACCCTTGTCAGGCTAATTGATGAGTCCAAACGCACGAGGCAGAGCCAAACTAATTTCAGGAATAAAAGTAATAGCCAACAGTGTGACGATCAGTACGGCACAAAACGGCATGATACTTCTTATAACATTCTCAATCTTAGAGCCACTGACACTACAACCCACAAATAGCGCCGTGCCAACGGGTGGCGTTGCAATACCAATACATAAGTTGAAGATAATCATCATCGCAAAGTGAATTGGATGCATGCCTAAGTGCTCAGCAATCGGCATAAAGATAGGGGTAAAGATCAATACGGCTGGCGTAAGGTCCATAAACATACCCACAATCAGTAGAATCAGGTTCATCAGAATAAAGATGATAATTGGATTGTCTGAAATAGAGAGCATCCAATCGCTGATCATGGTTGGTAGACCGGTAAACGCCATAGCCCATGACATGATGGTAGAAGCACCAATCAAAAACAGCATAATGCCAGTGACCTGAACGGTTTCTCTACAAATTATCGGGAAGTGTGCCCATTTGAGGGTTCGGTAACAGAGTGACAGTATAAAAGAGTAAAGAACCGCTATACATGCCCCTTCTGTTGCAGTGAAAACACCACCAATAATACCGCCAATAACCACTACAATAAGCCCTAAGCTGGGCGTTGCTTGCCAAACAATATTCAGCACATCTTTCGCTGTGAAGCCGTCATTGGCACTTGTTTTATAGCCTTTCTTTTTAGCGATGAAATAGGCGACGACCATACAACTTAAGCCCATTAGAATACCTGGGACATAACCTGCGATAAACAACGCCGCAACGGATGTTCCGCCCGATACTACTGAAAATACGATCAGTGAATTACTCGGCGGTATTAGTAAGCCTGCTGGGCAGGATGCAACGTTTACTGCTGTTGCTAAGTTTTTATCATAACCATCTTTTTCTAATTCAGGACCTAAGGTTTTACCAACCGCAGCCGCTGCTGCAACGGCTGATCCTGAAACCGCGCCAAACATCATATTGGCGAAGATGTTGACGTGAAAAAGTGAGCCCGGAATCCAACCAACCAAGAGCTTTGCAAGGTTGATGAGTCGACTCGCAATGCCACCCACATTCATTATATTCCCCGCGAGGATAAAGAAAGGGATAGCTAATAAACTGAAACTATCGATACCGGTAATGATTTTTTGACCCGCAGTAATACTCGCGACTTCAAACGGTAAGATGAAATACATGATGGTTAAAGATGACATGGCAATTGCAATCGCAATCGGCATGCTTATCGCGATCATGAATAAGAATAGGCCTAGCAGCCAAACACCAATGGACAAATCCATAATATAGAATCCTTTTAAAACTTACTTTTTGTTGGGTTCACAAAAAAGATCAAACGTATTCATGACCAAATAGATGAGGATAATAACGGCTGAAATCGGCAAGATTGAATACACTGTCGACATCGGTAATTGCAGTGCTGGAGAGAGTTGTTGTGTGGTTCTTCCCATTAAGGCGATGCCACCTTGAAGCATTGCCAGAAATACAAATGCGCCAGAAATGATATTGATGAGTAGATGTAATGCTATGTGCGCTTTACCCTTAAGATAACCATCCAATAACGTTATAGCTAAATGCCCTTTGATACCGAATAAGTAGCTTGCTCCTAATAATCCAAGCCATACCATCGCATAACGAGCAAGTTCATCAGTCCAGTTACTTGGGTCATTCAAAACATAGCGACTAAAAACCTGCCAAGTGACAGTAACGACAAGTAACATTAATGCAAAAGAAGAGACAAAAAGAATCAACCTATCAAGTAGGTTTCTGAAAGTTGCTAACATGGTGTGATACCTCAAAAAATTTTGCCTTAGCAAAGCCAAGGCAAAATTATATTTTCACTAAGACTGATTACAGAACTTCAATTTTTTCAATGAATGAAGCTAATTTAGGGTCTTTTTTGGCTTCATCAATCATAGGTTTAACAGCGGCACGGAACGGGGCTTTATCAACATCAACAAACGTTACGCCTGCTTTCATTCCTTTCTCTTTGTTCATTTCATCTGTTGCGTCCCAGATTTTGATCTGCTCTTCAAGAGACTCAGCTGCAGCTTCTTTTAAGATTTTTTGCTCGTTAGCCGTTAAAGTACCCCATTTGTATTCAGAAATGATGATCACGTCAGGCGTCATCATGTGCTGGTCCATAGAGTAAAATTTGGCAACTTCACTGTGTTTCATTTCAACTAAGCTAGAAATATTATTCTCAGCACCATCAATTACACCTTGTTGCAGAGCCGTGTATACCTCATTGAAAGGTACAGGCGTTGCTTTACCACCAAGTAAGTTAACCATTTCCATCATGGTTGGAGAACCAGGAACTCGAACTTTCATGCCAGCTAGATCTGCTGGTGAGTTGATGGCTTTCTTAGCGTAGAAGCTACGTGTGCCTGAATCATAGAATGTAAGACCGATGAAACCTTTACCTTCGCTTGAAAGCAGCATCTCTTGTGCAGCTTCACTTCGCATGAAGGTTCTCATATGTGGAACGTCACGGAATAAGAAAGGCAGTGCATTAACCTTAAACGTTGGTTCAAAAGATTCGGCTAACCCACCATTGATTTTGGCCATATCAATCGCGCCAGTAACAACTTGCTCCGCTTGGTCACGTTCAGAGCCTAATTGACCGTTTGGAAAGATCTTAATCGTAAGTTCACCATTCGATTTTTCTTTAACTTTATCAGCCATGATCACCATGCCTTGGTGAGCTGCGCTTTCTAATGACATTGCATGCCCTAACGTCAAAGTTTTTGCTTGAGCGCCAAATGCCATAAGAATTGAAGCCGCTGCAATCGTCAGTAGGTGTTTTTTCATGTTCTTCTCCAGAATCCATTTTGTAAGAGGTACAGTTTTTATATGCAACGCTATAGCTAAGTTTGAAATCTAACGTTCAATTGCACATCGCTCATAGCAGTAACGTTTCATTACAATATTCTTACCCTATGAATTTTGTATTACAATACTATATGTATATTTTGTGAACTAAGGTTTATCTATTGGCCTGAGAACCTAATTGATTGTGATACCAATCATATTTGGGACTAATTAGACCATTAATCAGTTCTACTTTGGATTTTTTGTAATTTCGATTACTTTCAACTGCTTTAAGAACAATCTCTTAGTAAAAGAGTATCGATCTATTTATGTTATTTTAAGACATTAAATTCAGTTATGGAGCACGACAAAGAAGGTCTCCTCGATCGAAAACGCGAGTCGTGAACAGTGCTTTGTGAGGTGATGAAGGCAAGGTTTTCGGTTGGATTTAGGTAACAAGAATAGATAAAGGCAATATAGAGAAGCTTGAGAGGATGAATTGTTTGTAACAAAAATCCGAGAGCCTCACAGCTCTCGGATTTTTGTTTTTGGTGTTCTAGTTTTTTAGGCGTTAGACGAATTACAAATCAGCGCCATAGATATCAAACGTGAAGTACTTAGCGGCGATCTTGTCGTAAATACCGTTCGCTCTGATCTCTTCAATCGCAGCATTGAATTGTTTCGCCAGTTTTGAATCCTGCTTTCTTAGTGCTAACGCCGTACCCTCGCCAATGTAGGCTTTGTCGGTTACTGCTTTACCTTTAAATTCAAAGCCCTCACCTTCTTTTTTATCTAAGAAAGCTAATGACAGTTGATCTGAGTTGCCGAAGGTTAGATCTAGACGACCGTTTTGCAGATCCAGATAAACTTCATCTTGGCCGGTATAACGCTTAATGTTTGCCACATCGCCAAACTCGTCGGTTACGTAGCGATCGTGAATCGTACCTTGCTGAACACCGATGGTTTTGCCCACTAAGCCTGCCTCATCGACGCTGAACTCCGCGCTTTTAGCAGCAACAAACACGGCTGGTGTTTGGTAGTACTTATCAGTAAACAAGATCTTACGCTTACGCTCTTCGATGATACGCATTGACGCCATGATCACATCTGACTTTCTTGCCAACAAACTTGGAATTAGCGAGTCCCAGCTTTGTGAAACCCAAGTACAATCGAGTTTAGCTTGCTCACACAAAGCATCAGCTATCTCAATATCAAACCCGACAGGCACACCGTCGCTGTTTTTATAGTTGAATGGCGGATACGTAAAGTCCGACGCCAAACGGATTTCTTTCGCCTGTACCGTTGTACCAAGTAAAGCGACCGCACAAGCGAGTCCTAGTATTATCTTTTTCATCATTGCCATCCTAGATATGATCTTTATCGAGTTGAGATTGAGTTTCTTTATGTTGAGCTTGTTGAATGTGTTTGCCTTGTTGACTCTGTTCTAATTCGGTTTGGTAACGTGTTAGTGACGTTATCACTTCTAGCATGCTCTCTTGGCTACCAATACTGATTCGAACACAGTTACGCAAAGCCGGTTCATGGTTTTGGTTCCTTGTCACAATGCCGTCCTTCGCCAAGACACTGAACACTTGATGCCCGGATTTTTGACGCAGCAAAATGAAGTTTGTCGATGAAGGGTAAACAGACTCGATGAAATCAAACTGCGTTAACTCACAAGCAAACAAGTTACGCAGCTCAACCAGATTCTGCGTCGCATCTTGCATCACTGAGACTCGTTCATCAGACAACGCGTCTAATACAATTTGAGATGAGCAATCTGGCATCGGATAAGGTGGAATCAGCTTCGCGACATACTGCATCACATTTTGACTCGCTAAGATAAAACCACAACGAACTGCAGCCAGTCCAAATGCCTTAGACAAAGTGCGAATCACAACCAAGTGCGGATAACGCTCAATAAGGCTAACGGCTGACGTTTGTGGTTCAAATTCGATATACGCTTCATCGACGACCACTAGAGATTTTCCAGTCGTGCCTTCCAGTACCTGAATCAAATCCGATTTAGGAATCACATTGCCCGTTGGATTGTTTGGTGAGCAAAGAAACACGATATTCGCCAGTTTTGCCTTATTCACAATATCAGCGACGTTCAGGCTAAAGTCTTCCTGCAATGGAGAGTCCAAGGTATTAATCGCCAATGCATCAGCGCAAAACTCATACATCGCATACGTTGGAGAGCAGATAAGTATGTTGTCGCACGCCGGTTTACAGAATGTTCTGATCAGCAAATCAATCGCTTCATCTGCACCACGAACAGCCACAGTCGCGGCATCGGTACTACAGTAATCTTGATAAGCCTTAGCAATATCTTGTGGTAAGAAGTCTGGGTATCGGTTGTGACTTGCTTCTCCTTGAAACAGCGAGCTTTCCAATTCATTGGCGTTTAGCCAGACACGTCCATCACCACCAATTCTTCTTGCCGATTGATAAGGTATTAATTTTTTTACAGCCTGAGGCACTAAGCTATCAATAAAAGATGTCAAGAAGCTATCCCTTTCACAAAATCACAATGTCTTCATCATTGCCTTCATATTCAAAAAATGTGACTTATACACATATTGAATCACAAATGATGATTAAGTATTTACATTCAAACAGAACACTATTGATAAATGAATCGAAATAATCACATAATAGCCATGATAAAAAGTCATAGGTAAAGATATGAATCGCACACTTCCTTCAACCAAAACCTTGCTCGCGTTTTTGTCTACGGCAAGGCACCTCAACTTTACACGCGCGGCACATGAGCTCAATGTTACGCAAGGTGCAGTGAGTCGTCAGGTATTGTCGTTTGAAGAAAGCCTTGGCTGTGATCTCTTCTATCGCCATGCTCGCGGATTGTCTTTAACGCCGAAAGGAGAAGAACTGGTTCCCCTGATACAAGGAACGATTCATCAGCTGCAATCGGCTCTAAATCAAGTGGCTAGCTCTCCGTCTAAGATCAAACTCAACGCACCGAGCTGTATTACCTCTTGGCTACTACCTAAGTTGATGTCTTTTCAGCAAGCCTATCCTGAAATTGATGTCGAACTGACGTCGACCATCAAGCACGTCTTCGAACCAAGCTTTGATCCGTTTGACGCCGTAATTACCTATGGTAAGAAGCCAAACCAACAATCGATTATCAGCCAATTATTGTTTAACGAGCAGCTAGCGCCCGTTTGCCAAGCACAAAGCATTACACAGAGCCATCTTGTCGACGACGCATCGACCATCATCAAGCCACACAAGCTTGCCCAATACACTTGGCTACACGCCAACAATGAGCAAAGTGATTGGCGACTTTGGTTAGAGCACATAGGCAGCCACGACCTTTCAAGCAAGAACAACCAACAATTCGCAACACTCGATCAAGCTATGAACGCCGCCATTCAAGGGTTTGGCATTGCCATAGGCGACATCACACTGGCCAAGCAAGATATTGATTTAGGTAGATTGGTAAAAGTGAGTGAAGGCAGTGTTTTCTCTGGAAATGGTTACTTCTTGCTGCAACCCAAGAATCGACAAAATACATCCTTATCTACGCTTGTTGATTGGCTCGTCGATTAGCGGCAATCATTGTTGGTAGGCCTCTTTATAAGCGGCAGGAGAGCGTCATAATGAGAATTTTTCCGTTCTCAAAATGAAACTATTTGATGTCTGTTTCGTATTGATTGTCAGAGAATAGAACGTACCTTCCTTTAACTAATTGAAAAGAAGTTCAATTCTATTTGATTGGGGAGACGCTCTATTCAATTGGAAAAAATGGCATTCGAATTGCTTTGTCATAGATAACCCAACCAATATACAGCAGGTTGCACCATTTGAACTGCAGCTTGTCACGGAGGATAGGCTATGACCTTACAAAGACATACGTATTACGGCTTAATTCACCATGGAATTAAAACCCTGCTAATGGATCGAATTGGCCACTTCACAGAGCGTGAATATCACGAGTATCTCGACCTAACGACAGGCAAATCGACGTGTTTTGCTATGAGTGAGCAAGAACTCGAAAATACCTTAGATAGCTTGAAGAGCGAAGGCTACCTTGAAGACATCAAGAAGCTGATACCTCGCTACCAAACCTCGTCAATGAGATAATCTGTTAAAACTCGTTAAACACGATGAGCGGTTAGATTGAATTAATTAGTACCCAATTGTCTCGGGCTATTTAGCATCGAGACAGTTTTCGTTAGACTGTCTGCAACTCAATTAACTGGATAGTCAGTGCCTCATGAAACAAATTCTTGATTTCATTCCTCTCATTATTTTCTTTGCGCTGTATAAGATGTATGACATCTATACGGCGACTGGTGCTTTGATCGTTGCATCTGCAGTTCAAATTATTTTGACGTACTTCCTCTACAAGAAAGTAGAAAAAATGCAGATCATCACGTTCCTTATGGTTGCCGTATTTGGTGGCATGACCATCTTCTTGCACGACGACAACTTCATAAAATGGAAAGTGACGATCGTTTACGCTCTATTCGCTATTGGCCTGACAGCCAGCCACCTTATGGGAAAATCAGCAATTAAAGGCATGTTGGGTAAAGAGATCACACTGCCTGATGCCATATGGGGCAAGATCAACTGGGCTTGGACTCTATTTTTTACCCTATGTGCCATTCTCAACGTTTACGTTGCTTTCAGCCTACCATTGGATGTGTGGGTCAACTTCAAAGTGTTTGGTCTACTCATCGCGACCTTGCTCTTCACCTTGCTCACTGGTGTTTATATCTATAAGCATCTACCAAAAGACCAGCAGAAAGAGTTAACGGATAAAAATACCGACGAGAAATAGCCCTTAGGGATGAGTCCTCATACCCTATTTGATACAATTATTATCAATATGCGATTGGCCAATGATACTCG
Organism: Vibrio sp. 10N.222.49.C12; assembly: GCF_041475025.1. Lineage (NCBI taxonomy): Bacteria > Pseudomonadati > Pseudomonadota > Gammaproteobacteria > Vibrionales > Vibrionaceae > Vibrio > Vibrio sp. 10N.222.49.C12. The sequence goes on from NZ_JBFRVF010000001.1 coordinate 141,374, forward strand.
TGATCATTGGCCGCTGATTATTTGTGTTCGGTGAAGACGTTAAAAATTAGACCACCACGAGTCTCGTAAACACATCTATTTTTATATAAAACAATCAATACCATTAAGAGTACGACAATGACTATTCAATCAACTTTGAACCCGATTGGTTCTTTACTTCTTCGCACATTAGCGATGCCTTCTGATACAAATGCAGCAGGCCAGATTTTCGGTGGTTGGATAATGTCACAGCTTGACCTTGCTGGCGGCATACTGGCAAAAGAGATATCTAACGGCAAGATAGTCACGGTTTCAGTATCGAGTATCGAGTTCAAACAGCCGGTTTCAGTGGGTGATGTTGTGTGTGTTTATGGTGACTGCACCAAGATTGGCCGTAGCTCGATGAATATCGACCTAGAAGTCTGGGTTAAGCCTGTACTTGATCACGGTATCGGCGACCGCTACAAGGTTTGTGGCGCGACATTCAACTACGTTGCGGTTGATGAAAGTGGTAAGCCTCGCCCAATCAATAAATAGTACTTTTCACCAAGCTGCTAATGTAGACGGTCTTTAGTTTCAACGAATGAAATCGCTAAAGACCATACTTCTCTCTCGCACCATTTCACAATTTCTTATCATTAGCTCTTCCAATACCAATTAGTTCGCGTAAATTAGCAAGATAGCGAATTTAAACGCCCCCAATTCAGTGAAGTAAAATAAGGATATACCAATATGTGGTACGTGATTTTTTCTCAAGACGTCGAAAATTCATTAGAAAAGCGCCTAAGTGTTCGCCCACAACATCTAGAACGCCTGCAAACACTTCACGATGAAGGCCGACTTTTGACTGCTGGCCCAATGCCTGCGATTGATTCAGACAACCCTGGTGAAGCCGGCTTTACAGGTTCAACTGTGATTGCTGAATTTAACTCTTTGGAAGATGCACAAGCATGGGCAGACGCTGACCCGTACATTGATGCTGGCGTTTACCAAAATGTGATTGTAAAACCATTCAAGAAAGTATTTTAACGTGAAAAAATGGATTATTGGCTCACTGGCTTTAGCTCTGCTTGCAGGCTGTGCTTCAAGTGAGCAAGACGAACAAAGACAGCTAGAGATGATGGCGCAGCACCGAGCTGGCGTTTTATCTGCAGGCCTGCCGATTGAGTATGGCCCACTGTCGGTCATGCGCGTGCTAGCAAAAAACACGGTTATCGAAATCATGATGATCTACAACCAAGATGCAAAAGGTGCTAAGCCTTTAAACCAAGTTGTAGACATGAGTGTGAATAGCTACTGCACCAACTCTGAAGTGAGAGCAAACCTTGATATGGGCTTGGCTTACAACATCAAGATTCGCAACACTCGCGGACAACTGATGGTTGAGAAGTTGATCAGCAAAGAGACGTGTCAGAGCAGCAGCTAGATTCTAGCTCGAGATTCGAACAAGTATAAAACCAGAAGGCCTCGCAAATGCGAGGCCTTTGTTTTATGAAGCAATCAAAATCCTAAGCTGAATTATGCCTCGGTTGATCCCCACTCTTTACGCAGTGCTTTAGTTGCCGACACAAGGTTTGTCAGTGCGGCTTCTGTTTCTGCCCAGTTACGAGTCTTTAATCCACAATCTGGGTTCGCCCACAAACGTTCTGCTGGGATTCTTTCTGCCGCTTTCTTAAGTAAATCCACAATCCACTCCTCTGAAGGAATGTTTGGCGAGTGAATATCGTAAACACCCGGGCCTATCGCATTCGGATAGTTAAACTCTTCAAACGCTTTCAATAGTTCCATATTTGAACGAGAGGTTTCAATGGTAATCACATCGGCGTCTAATGCGGCCACTGAATCAATGATTTCGTTGAACTCGCTGTAGCACATGTGAGTATGAATTTGCGTCTCTGGTTTAGCACTCGCGGCCGAGATCTTAAAGGCATCGACGGCCCATTCTAAATATTCTGCGTGGTCACGTTTTTTCAATGGTAAACCTTCACGAATCGCTGGTTCATCGATTTGGATAATGTTGATGCCCGCGTCTTGCAAATCAGACACTTCATCTCGCAGCGCAAATGCCAATTGATTAGTGATCTCTTTGCGTGAAATGTCTTCACGTGGGAATGTCCAACATAAGATAGTGACTGGGCCTGTCAGCATCCCTTTCATCTGCTTCGAGGTCAGAGATTGGGCATAGGTCGACCATTCTACGGTCATCGGCTTCTCACGCTCTATATCCGCGACCACAATCGCCGGCTTCACGCAGCGTGAGCCATAGCTTTGTACCCAACCAAACTTAGTGGTTTGAAAGCCTGCTAGGTTTTCTGCAAAGTACTCCACCATGTCGTTACGTTCAGCTTCGCCATGAACAAGCACATCCAAATCCAGTGCTTCTTGACGTTTAACGGCATCCGCAATATGGCCTTTCAATGCAGTGTTATATTCCGCTTCACTCAGTTTGCCAGTGCGGTAAGCGCTACGTTGAACACGGATCTCGCCTGTCTGTGGGAATGAACCAATGGTTGTGGTTGGTAACAGCGGTAAGCCTAACACCTCAGACTGGTGCGCGGCACGTTCTGCGTATGGAGCAGTGCGCTCTGCTAGCGCTTTAGTTATCGTGTTAATACGAGCTTGAACTTGCGGCTTATTCACATGAGTTGCACTCTTGCGTGCAACAATCGGGTGGCTATACGTCTCACACGCTAAAATGGCATTTTGGTCGCCGTCTAACGCCGCACCCAATAAGCTCACCTCAGTGACTTTCTGTTTTGCAAAGGCAAACCAACTCTTCACTTCTTCGCTAAGCGTCTCTTCTAACTCAAGGTCAACCGGGCTATGCAGCAGTGAACATGAACTTGCGACCCATAGTTTATCGCCTAGCTTGTCTTTCACAGGTTGCAGCAACTCAAGCTGCGCGGCTAAGTCAGCTCGCCAAACATTGCGTCCGTTGATCACACCAGCAGACAACACCCACTCCGCCGGTAATTGACTAACGACTTCATCAAGCTGCTGTGGCGCTGCAGCTAGATCGATATGCAGCCCGTTAACCGGTAGTTTGACGATTTTGTCTAAGGTATCTGTCACCGAATCGAAGTACGTGGTTAATAGCAGTTTCACTTCCCCTTGAATAACTTGGTATGCCAATTTAAATGAATCAGCCCATTGTTTTTCAAGCTCGAGGGCAAGAATTGGCTCATCAATTTGAACCCACTCAACCCCCAACTTGGCCAGTTTTGCCAGAATCGCTTGGTAAGCGGTAAGCAAGCGTGGAAGCAAAGTTAAACGGTCAAAGCCCTCTTCTACTTCCTTGCCGAGATATAAATAAGATAATGGACCTAGAAGAACTGGCTTCACCTTATGCCCCGCTTTAATCGCTTCACTCACTTCGTCAAACAGTTGTGGCCAACTCACTTCAAAGGTGTCGTCTTTACTGAACTCAGGAACAATGTAGTGATAGTTAGTGTTGAACCACTTCGTCATATCTGATGCTGCTGCACCATCTTTAGCGCTTTCAGAGCCGTGCTTAGCGCCACAACAAGTTGGCTGCCTTTGAGATTGTATTTGAGTTTGAGATTGACCGCGACCAACGCGGAACAAGGTATCTAAATCTGGGAAGGCTTTTTCACCTTCTGATCCACCAGCGTGACGCTCAGGTACATGACCTAGAAGTAACGTCGTTGTTAGAACATGGTCGTACCATGCGAAGTCACCCGCAGTTGCAAAGCTTAGATTCGCATCAGCTTGTACATTCCAGTTACGATTTCTAAGCTCGCTACCTAACTGTTTGAGTTCTGATTGGTTGATTTCACCACGCCAGTATTTTTCTAAAGTGAATTTGAGTTCGCGTTTTTCGCCGATACGTGGGTAGCCTAAAATATGCGTTGTCGTAGTCATGAACCTGTTCCTTATTCAATAATTTTTAGTGTTCGATCAAACTGCCTAGCTTATGGTTTAAGTTCTTTACAAGGCGTCTAGATGGCTAAACTATCTCCCTAATCTGAACGATGAACAACGTCCAAATATTCATCTTGTTTATTAAAAATATTCATCTTGAATAATCTAAAGCTGAAAAATTAAATCCATCTGGACATCTAGACGTTTACAAATGAAAGAAAACCCCGTAGGGTGATTATTAAGAAATATTGAATTGGCTTAGGGAATATGAGGAAAACTCATGATAGAGCTTAAACACCTTCGAACATTGACTACCTTAAGAGACAGCGGCTCGCTAACAGCGACGGCAACTTCTCTTCACTTGACTCAGTCGGCGCTTTCTCACCAACTGAAAGACCTTGAGGCGCGTATCGGTGGTCAGCTTTTCCTACGTAAAACTAGACCAGTTAAGTTCACCTCTGAAGGTGAGATTTTGCTTAGGCTTGCCGATGAGATACAGCCAAGAATAGCTAAAGCGGAGAACGAACTCGCGAGCCTGAAAGAGGATGTGAATGGTCGTTTGCACATGGCGATTGAATGTCACTCATGCTTCCAATGGTTAATGCCTGCTTTGAAGGAATATCAAGTGGCTTGGCCAAGCGTAACGCTAGATTTCTCGTCAGGCTTTGGGTTTGAGCCGCTACCTGCGCTAATGGCTGGCGAGTTGGACCTAGTGATCACCTCAGATATTCAGCCTCGCTCCGAGATCCACTATGAGCCACTTTTCGATTTCGAGATGCGATTGATCACTGCAATTAACTCACCTTTGGCTGAGAAGCCAAGTATAGATCCACAAGATCTTAGCGATCTCACCATGCTCTCCTACCCAGTTCAAAAGCAGCGTTTAGACGTCGTGAAACACTTTTTGCAGCCTGCAGGCGTAGAACCTAAGAAGTGGAAACAAGCAGACAACACCTTGATGTTGGTGCAAATGGTATCGGCGGGTTTAGGTGTGGCGGCATTGCCAAACTGGGCGATCAGTGAGTTCTCAAGACAAGGTTTGATAGCCAGCAAGCCGTTAGGTAAAGGGCTTTCAAGAAGACTGTTTGCCGCAGTAAGAAACTCAGAAAAAGACAAACGTTACCTGCAGGCTTTCTTTAGCACAGCAAGACAGCAAAGTAAGAGTCACTTAGATGGCATTGAGGTCGTTTAAGAGGTTCATTATTGGGCTCGCTTAAGCCTTTGTTAAATCGGATAGACAAACGCCAGAAACAAAAAAAGTCACAGATAATCTGTGACTTTTTAGTTTCAGTACCGATGATTTTCGATATCTGTTGATTCGCGAAAATAGACTATCTTGGATAAGACTTAAACTGGTTAGTCAATGGGTCGTATTGATAGCCAAGCATATCCAGCTTACCCACAACACTTTCTATATCCATTTCATACATACTGATCAGCTCTTCAAAGCTATCGCACTCTAGGCGAAGTTTTTCATTAACGATTCCCAGCAAGATAATGCTATCGAAACCTTTTACGTTGCTTAAATCCATCTCGTACTCCTTACGAACACACCGACTAGAATTAAGTTTAGAACGCTTACCAAGGCCATGCTAAAAAACTGATCACACTTCTTAAAGAGAATGCGTGATTAATGAGCGCACGTAATTAATGAAAGTGCGCGATTAAAGTGCCCACACTGGCGTTAAACCCACAGCCGCAGCCAATAACATCAGTAACGAAACCGTCAGTTGAAGTTTTTCCGGGGTTTTAACGAACAGTAGATGCCAACACCACACCACGATAGCTGAGATTAGCAAAGCAAAGCTGAACAGTAGCGTTGAAATCACTGGTTCTAGTTGAGCTTCAGACAAAGAATAGACACTCACGACTGTTGCCAAAACCACCAACATGCCCGTCAAAACACCAACAACAGGCAGAACACGGTGAAATGCCTGTAAGCGTGTTCTTGCAATCGTCAGCAGTAAATGGCCAAACGCTGAGCCTAACAGTGCCACTAGCAATACAGTAGTTATGATGCCGACAGTAGTTGCTTGTTCAGTCGCTTGAATAGCCACGTAAGACAATGCCAAACCACAAGCTAAGTACATCACCCAAATAGGGCCGGAATCACGTGTCTTCTTGGTTTGAACTTGAGAATAGAAATAAAAGATCGCAAACACGACCAGAAAGGCTTCAATTTTTACTGAAGCGACGGCAAGCCACAGCACGCCAATCGCAGGTAACATCTTGTGGATCCGACCACGCTGCCCCGGACAAATATCCCCTTTCACCAAGATGAGGGTTAAGATCAGTTGGGCTCCTAAAAGCATCGGAGCAAATTGTACTAATAACGTTTCGACCATTGTGGATCTACTTCTTCAGACTTATTTTCGCGAATAATATCAAAAACTGCTGCGAACACTAATCAAAATCACAAATTAGCGACGTTATTCAAGGCTTCAACTATGCTGTTGTATGGCTCTTTTATCGCCATTTACCGTAAAAAGACGAAAGACACCAGAACTAACAGGGGCATGTTCTACTGGCTAGTCTAGGCTCATGCCGCTATAATTCCCGCCTCAAAAATCAGAGGTTGAAATATGTACAGCGATATCACTCCTATTCACGAACACAAAAAATACTGGGCCGAGTGCTACGGAACTGCACCCTTTTTGCCTACCAGTAGAAAGGAGATGGATGCTCTTGGATGGGATAGCTGTGATATTATTATTGTAACTGGTGACGCTTATGTCGATCACCCGAGCTTTGGTATGGCTATCATCGGCCGTCTGCTTGAAGCTCAAGGTTTCCGCGTGGGCATTATTGCTCAACCAAAGTGGGACAATAAAGATGCCTTCATGAAGCTAGGTAAACCTAACCTATTCTTCGGCATCACAGCGGGTAACATGGACTCCATGATCAACCGCTACACCTCTGATCGCAAATTACGTCACGATGATGCTTATACTCCGAACAATGAAGGTGGCAAGCGTCCTGATCGTGCAACTCTGGTTTATTCTCAACGTTGTCGTGAAGCTTACAAAGGCACGCCAATCGTGCTTGGTGGTATTGAAGCGAGCTTACGTCGTGTAGCTCACTACGACTACTGGTCAGATAAAGTTCGCCGCTCTGTATTGTTTGATGCAAAAGCTGACATTCTTCTTTTTGGTAACGCTGAGCGTGCACTGGTTGAAGTAGCACACCGCATTGCCGATGGTGAAGACATGTCTACGCTGACCAATATCCGCGGTACTGCTATCAATCTTCCTGCGGCCCCTGAAGGCTTCAAGATCATTGACTCTTCTCGTATCGAAAAGCCAAATAAAGCTTACGTACCAGTAAACCCGTACGAAGTGGAAACGCAATGTGATACTAAGAAAGATGAGAAAGAAGAAGTCAAAGCACAGCCAATTACTGTTCGCCCTTCTCGTCACGATGCGAAAACAACAGCGGTTCGTATACCTGCGTTCGAAAAGCTTAACAACGACCGTATTCTTTACGCTCACGCAAGCCGTATCTTACACCTAGAGACAAACCCGTACTCAGGCCGTGCTCTGATTCAACGTCACGGTGATCGCGAACTTTGGGTTAACCAAGCACCCATTCCATTGACGACAGAAGAGATGGACTACGTGTTTGGCCTTGCGTACAAGCGTGTTCCGCACCCGATGTACGGCAAAGCGAAAATCCCAGCATACGACATGATCAAAACCTCGGTTAACATCATGCGTGGTTGTTTTGGTGGTTGTTCTTTCTGTTCAATCACAGAGCACGAAGGTCGCATCATTCAGAACCGTTCGAAAGAATCTATCTTGGATGAGATCGAAGACATTAAAGATAAAGTACCGGGCTTCACAGGTACTATTTCTGACTTGGGCGGCCCAACGGCGAACATGTACCGTTTAGGTTGTTCAGATCCAAAAGCTGAAATTAACTGTCGTCGTCCATCATGTGTGTTCCCGAAAATCTGTGAAAAGCTAAACACAGACCATCAACACACTATCGACCTGTACCGCTCTGCGAGAAAAGTACCGGGTGTTAAGAAGATCATGATCGCTTCTGGTGTACGTTACGACTTAGCGATTGAATCTCCAGAATACGTTCGTGAGCTTGTGACTCACCACGTTGGTGGTTACTTGAAGATTGCTCCAGAGCATACTGAAAAAGGCCCACTGGATCTGATGATGAAGCCGGGCATGGGCACTTACGATCGTTTCAAAGAGATGTTCGAGAAGTACAGCGCTGAAGCCGGTAAGAAACAGTACTTAATTCCTTACTTTATCTCTGCTCACCCGGGCACAGAAGATGAAGACATGCTTAACCTAGCAATGTGGCTGAAAAAGCACAACTACGAGTGTGACCAAGTACAGAACTTCTACCCATCGCCAATGTGTAATGCAACGTCGATGTACTACTCAGAGACTAACCCTCTGAAACGCGTGAAATATAAGAAGCGTGAAGATGTTCCTGTGCCGAAAGGTGATCGTCAACGTCGTCTGCATAAAGCACTGCTTCGTTACCACGATCCTGAAAACTGGAAAATCATCCGTGAAGCACTGATCAGCATGGGTAAACAGCACCTAATTGGTGACAAAGCAAACTGCCTAGTACCAGCAGAAGACTTTGATGCACAAACACCAGCACAACGTCGTAAGTCTGGTCGTCACGGTTCACAGCGCTTTGCTACCAAGCACAGCAAGTCTCAGCCAGGTCTTGGTGGCGAAAGCCCACGTAACCACTCTGGTAAGAAACCGGGTGGCAAGAAGCCGACTGGTAACGGCAACGGTAGCCAAGGCAATGCTAACCAAGGTGGCGGTAATGGCAATGGTCGTAAACCAGCGGCTGGCTTTATTAAGAAAGGCCCTGGAGGTCAGCAATCGCAAGGTAATGGCGGCGGAAATGGCAAACCAAACCGTAACAAAACGGGCAATGGTCAAGGTGGCAAACCTGCGGGTAACGGCAAGAACCGCCAGCGCGCAGCACAACGCTAATATCGCGAGCCAATTTACTTCGCTATCGTAAAAACACAAAGCGCAGCTATTTAGCTGCGCTTTTTTGTGTCTGTTACAAGATAGCCTAACGAGCAAACACCCAATACTGACTAAGCAAATAGTTACTGACCATGCCCACCAAGATGCCAACCGCCATTGCGATAAACACTGCCCCTGTAAATGCAGGCAGCAATTCAGTCATCAACTTAAAGCACAGCAAATTAGGTATCGCCGATATTGATGCAGAGAACATGAACTTTTGCCATTGAATCAGCTTTTCGGACCAATTCCCCTGCCCTTTGAATTCAAAGGTCAACACTCGATTTCCAAACCAAGTTGTCGTTGCTGCAACGATGAAAGAGCCAATTCGAGCACTCATTAACGGCAGCCCAATAACGTAATGCAGCAACGCAAACACGGCACAATCGACAACAAAGCCACCCGACCCCACCATAGCGAATTTAATCATCTTATGATGAGGTTGTAGTTTTTGGTTTAGCACGTCGAACTTGTGGCTAAACAGTCTCGATGACGAGTTAAAATTGAACATCGCCATCACTTCGAATATGGCTCAACGATAGATTTGGTTTGATGTTTTGGCTATGACAACTAAATAGAGCGCGCTTGATCTTCACCGTCGGCTCTAAAATACAGGTCAACGCATTGTCTTTAATCTTGGTTTCCACTTCCGCTCTTTTACCAATCAGATAGAACTTGTCGATACCATCTAACTGCTTAACATCAAGTAGCTTTTTCGCTTGTCCATGACTGTAAAACTGCCCGGAGAACGGTCGTTTACCGATGTAAAAGCTCGGCGCTTCATCCGTGATCTGCTCGAAGATAATACGGTCACTTTTCTCGTTCGCTTTGCCTAGGTTGAGGTAGACCATCGCAATCATTAGCAACACAGGTAACACTAAAGCCACACTCGAGAACCACTTCTTATCTTTTTCTACCACAAGCATTGCCACCAGCAAACCAAGCGCCGGAATACCCGGTAGGACGTAAGCTGGAAGAATATTACCCGCCATAGTGAAAAGAATTAGAGGAGAGACCAACCAACACACAAGGAATGAAAATAACCCATTATGTTCAGCGTTAACTTCTGCGATTTTCTTACGACGAGCAAAAGTCAAAATAGGCAACACAATCGACCACGGCGCAGCCGCTTGAATCCAGAAAATCCAAATCATGCCTCTTGCTTGGTCATGGGCAGAACCGTATAAATCGCCCTCCCAACCACTCACAACAAAACGCTTAAAGTGCTCGCCAACAATAAAGTAATCAATAAAACCCGGTGTTGCCATTTCAGCCATGATGTACCACGGCAAAGCAATCGCTAGCATCACGCCTAAGCCTGACAACAGTGGAAAGCGTTGCCATAACACTTTAAAAGCGCCAAAAAATCCATGTTGCAATACTAACCAAGGGAAAACGGCGATACCCATAATCACAATCGCTACCGGCCCTTTTGCCAGCAAGCCTAGTGCTAAGCCAATGAAACCGACATAGCCCCAAGACCGATTAGTCTTCGCGCTCCCTTCTCCCTTCGAACCCTCTCCTCCTAACCAACATAGGTAGAAACCTAACATGGCTATGGTCATCGCTAACGTTAATGCCATGTCAGTCATAACAGCACCCGCCGCGATAGAGAAAATCCCACATGTCGCCAATACCACGGCCGCCACCAAGGCACTTTGTCCGGTGCGCTTAGCCATGTACGCAACCAACAAAATCGTCGCAAAACCTGCTAACCAGTGTGGCGCACGCACAGCAAACTCACTCAAACCAAACAGCTCAATGCCAATCGCGCTCATCCAGGTAAACATCGGAGGCTTACCCCAGAAAGGGATGCCGTAATCAAATTGAGGGGTTAACCAATTGCCGGTTTCTACCATCAAGCGAGCCATCTCACCGTAGCGCGCTTCCGTAGTGTCCATTAAAGGGTATGTCGCCAGAGATAAGAGCCTTAGAACCAATGCAAAAGCCAACAAATACCATAGGTGCGTTCGGTTCAGGCTCATGCTGACTCCTCTAATTTAAAATGCGTTTTTAATGCAGGGGTATCGACCACCGATTGGATCAGATACAAAGGACGGTTCTTGGTTTCGATGAAAATACGACCTATGTATTCCCCCATTAAACCAATACTCAGAAGTTGAATGCCGCCAAGGGCAAGTTGAACCACCATCATTGACGGGTAGCCCGTAATAGGCTCACCAAACATCATGGTTTTGAACACGATGAAGACGCCATACACAAAAGCGGTAAGCGCCACTAATCCACCAACGGCCGTCGCAATACGCAGTGGGCGGATAGAAAATGATGTGATGCCATCCATCGCCAATCCGATGAGTTTCAGGTAGTTCCATTTCGTCTCGCCACAGAAGCGAGCATCGCGCTTAAACTGAATCGTTGCTTGCCTAAAACCCGGCCATGAGAAAATACCTTTCATGTAGCGATTACGTTCAGGAAGTTGATTGATATGGTCGACGACTTCACGGCTCAACAGTCTGAAATCACCGACATTTTCAGGAACATCGATCTTCGCTGCCACGTTCATGACTTTGTAAAAGCTTGCTGCTGAAAACTTCTTAAACCACGTTTCACCATCACGCTGGCTGCGCTGCATATTCACAACGTCATAGCCTTCGCGCCACTTGGCAACCATTTGTGGGATCAGCTCCGGCGGATCTTGCAGGTCTGCGTCTAACAAGATCACCGCTTGTCCTCGGCAATGCTCAAGACCAGCACTCATCGCTGACTCTTTACCAAAGTTACGGCTTAAACCAATCACCGAGATTGAGCTGTTGATTGAAGTGAATGAACTCACCAAGTCCAAGCTGTTGTCTTTGCTGCCATCGTCGACATAAACAATCTCACTCGTGATCGGTAAGCTATCAAGCACCTTGGTAAGGCGAGAGTGGAACTCTTCCAATACCTCTTGTTCATCGTAAAAAGGCACAATGATAGACAAAGAGACCGCAGGATTGATCTGCGATGTAGATATCTTAGGGCGGCTAATATGAAGTTCAGACATAATACGTTCTTCTATTTTTTAATCTGAAGCCAATCTACCCTCCCATAAGTGAAAGTTATGTTATTGACATATTTTTCACGCTCACTCAGGATAATGTTACTGTCTATTTCTGTATGAGAATCAAAATGAAACGAGTTCTATTAGTCGAAGATAACCGTGAAATTGCAGGTGTCTTGTTTGATTATTTTGAGTGTATTGGCATGGAACTCGATTACGCAGACAACGGTGAACTTGGCCTACAACTCGCGTTGGAAAACTCATTTGATATCATCATATTGGATCTAATGTTACCGAGAATGGACGGCCTAACGGTTTGTAATAAACTGCGAGACCAAGGTAACGCGACACCTATTTTGATGCTGACCGCCTTAGATAGCCGAGAAGATATGCTGAAAGGCTTTGAACACGGTGCCGATGATTACCTCACCAAGCCATTTGATTTGGATATTCTAGAAGCAAGAATGAACGCGTTAGTCCGTCGTTACCGCGGAAAAGTCGCCTCTTCAAAACTTCAGTTCGATGAACTCACCATCGACCAAAAAACCCGTAAAGCTTACCGCCAAGATAAACTACTAGCGCTCAACCCAACCACTTACACCATACTTGAGATGCTGTGCCAAAGCGCACCTGAAGTAGTCACTCGTGAAGCTATTTCCTACAAGTTATGGGAAGAAAACGAACCCAACAATGATGTGTTGCGCAGTCACATTTATCAGTTACGTAATCAACTCGACAAGCCTTTCGACACTCAGATGTTAATTACGGTGCCTAAAGTTGGCTTCCGATTGGAGCCATCGAATTGATTTCAAATGTTCTTACAAGCACAAAAACCCTAACGGGCCGCTTAGCGGTTTTCTTTGGGTTAATGGCCGTAATTGTGTCGGCATTTGTCTATGTGGTATTTATCACAGCCCTGTACTTGTCGGAAGACCGCGTGGGTGAAAGACGCATCCTAATTGACCGCAACTATGCAGTCGGGTTATTCCAGTCAGGTGAAAGTGGAGAGCTTCGTATTGATGACCTGACTATCGCTTACAACGATCTTTCCTATCTACCGAAAAAGTATTTAAAGTATATTGAAGGCAAAGAAAATTTCATTGGTGAGGTCGGTGAAGATCCAGAATCTCGCATGGTCTATGTAGGCGAGTATACTCATGAAGGTAGAACTCACCCTATTGTTCTGCTTTCTGAAATAGACCGTGTCGAGCTTAGTGTCTTTGAGCTCGTTTATGCCACCACATTTGTATTAGCCCTTCTCTCTATTCTAATATTCAGCTTCGGAGCTCTGCTCTATCGGTTGTCTAAACGGCTGATTGAGCCCTTCAACTCCCTGTCTGAACAGCTTGAATCCAATAAGCTCAATCTAAACGAAGAATTTGGAGTGAATGACGATGCGGCGGTGGAGTTTCGTCAGTTGACGGATCAACTCAATCAATACAGAAGAGAAATCAATTCTCTAGTAAAACGCGAGCAAGCTTTCGCACGCTACTCAAGTCATGAACTAAGAACTCCGTTGACTGTTGCTCGTGGTGCCAACAAACTGTTACTGAGAAGCGAAACAACCGAATTTCAATCTCGTCAGGTTGAACGTATTGATGAAGCCATTGTTCAAATGTCTGAAATGGTCGATGCCCTGCTTGGTCTGGTTCGTTATGAAAGAAACAGTGACGATGCACCGCTGCGCTTGTTTAGTCAGCAAGAGTTAGAAGCTATCGTTTCCAAGAATTCATTACAGGCGGATGAGAAGCAAGTCGAGATATCCTTACACATTCAATCAGAGCCGACCATTCAAGCCACCAGCGCGATCATGAATATGTTGGTCGGCAATTTATTGAGGAATGCCATTGCAGCGACCAATAGTGGCACTGTCACGGTTACCCTGTCCGAACAGAGTATTGTGATTGAAGACCAAGGTGAAGGCCTTCAGGAACAATACAATCCGAATGGTCATGGATTAGGTTTATTGATTGTCGAGGACTTGTGTCAACGCTTCCAGTGGGGCTTTGAATTGGTCAATCGCAGCTGTGGTGGATGTACCGCTAAAATCACCTTTCAAACCGATCTATCCTCATCAATCCCAGAGCAAATGAATTCGTAGATCACGGCTCAATATCGAACGAAAACTTGATTTAGTTGGTTTACAGCGGTCCCTAGCTACTAGATACTCGCTAGTCCTATTTGAACTATAAATGCTGGCTCTTGAGTCAGCATTTTGTCTAAGTGCGATGAAACTAAATAATAGCCCTGTAACTCAACATCAATACAACGACCACACCTTTTTCTTAAAGCGTGACGATCAGCTTCATTCCCACTTTTGCGGCAACAAAGCCAGAAAGTTCATGAAGCTACTGGAAGACGAGCACCCAAGCACTACCACCCTAATAAGCTATGGTTCCGCTCAAGCCAACTCATTGTTCTCGCTAGCCGCACTTGCAAAAATCAAAGGTTGGACGCTTGAGTTTTACGTTGATCACCTACCTCGATGGCTACAAGAACGCCCACTCGGCAACTACCGTGGCGCTATCGATCTCGGGGCTGAGGTTATTTCAGTCAAAGAAACAGGCTCTGATCTTCATCCACAAGAGTATATTGAGCAAGTAAGACAACCTGACTCACAATGCATTGTGTTACCAGAAGGTGGACGCTCTCAGCTTTCTGAATACGGCGTGAAACAACTAGCCATTGAAATACTCAGCTGGACGCGTTTCGAAAGCAAACACGATTTCGTGGTGGCACTGCCAGCAGGCACAGGCAGCACGGCTCTGTATCTACATAAGCATTTAAAACTACACAACATCCCGGTATTAACCTGTGCATGTGTTGGCGGCAGTGATTACCTAACGCAACAGTTCAACGAGCTTGGCGAAACCGATCACCCGCAGATATTACCGCTTAAAGCCAAACACCACTTTGGTAAGTTGTACCAGCAGGACTATCAAACTTGGTTGGATCTACAAGAACAAACTGATATTGAATTCGACCTGCTCTACGACCCATTAATGTGGCAATGCTTAGAGCAATGGCAAGAAGAGAACCCAACCAAAACCGTCATCTATATCCATCAAGGTGGCATCTTAGGTAATGAGTCGATGTTGCCGCGCTATCAACGTAAGTACCCAGAACTTCGAAGTAGCCACACCGCTGATAACGCTACTTGGTAGTAATCCGTTCTTTTCTACTCTAATGCCCCGCGTTTCTGCGAACTGAGAATTTCTCAGCGCATCATGAACAGCCATCGCACTCCCTTTCGATGGCTGTTTATCAGTAATAGCCACCTGCTATCCCTGCCAGACATTTCAAGTTAGAGACAGAAATCTGGCGAGAATCATCGCGTTATCTATACTTTCGATTGGAACGTCAATTGTCATCGAAAGGAATTACGCATGCGAAAACTCACTACGCTCGGCCTGTTTTCAGTTTTACTGCCCTTCTCTGCGATATCAGGAGAAAACGTCACTTACCAAGTCGATGGGATGGATTACGAAGGTTATTGGAGTGAAGCCAGTGACCAAGCGCCTTTGGTACTGCTAATACACGATTGGGATGGCTTAACCGATTACGAAAAGAAACGTTCTGAGATGCTCAACGAACTCGGTTACAACGTGTTCGCCATCGACCTATTTGGTAAAGGCATTCGCCCTACGGAAGTGAAAGATAAAAAGCAACATACAGGCGAGCTGTATAAAGACAGAGAAAAAATGCGTACGTTGCTCAAAGCTGGTGCCATGGAAGCGAAAAGACTTGGCGGCAACTTAGATAACAACGTAATGATGGGATACTGTTTCGGCGGAGCAGCTGTATTGGAAGCCGCTCGTGCGGGCATTCCTTCGAAGGCTTATGTCACCTTCCATGGCGGTTTATCAACACCAAAAGGCCAAGACTACTCGCAGACTAAAGCTCCCGTAGTCGTGTTCCACGGCACGGCTGATGCCATGATTTCAATGCACGACTTTGGAAGCCTCGCCGCTCAACTTGAATCAACCAAAGTTCCGCATGAAATGATCACTTATAGTGGTGCGCCACACGCCTTCACAGTATTCGGATCGAATAACTATCAACATGAAGCTGACCAAAAATCGTGGGAACGATTCACTCATGTGTTAGAAACCACCACCCGATAAGCCGCGACACTCAAACCAAATTAGCCCATGCTTAATAAACATGGGCTAATTCGTATGACCAAGGATTTGGATGAACTACATGTAACGATGGATGCTCAAGTCGTCTGCTTTTATATCGCAATCAGAGCCACTGACCACGCTTGCCAAGATCTTTCCTGAGCCACATGCCATTGTCCAACCTAATGTCCCATGTCCAGTATTTGTAAATAGGTTCTTGATAGGCGTCTTACCGATAATAGGCGTACCATCCGGCGTCATTGGTCTTAACCCAGTCCAGTATTCAGCCTTAGAAAAGTCACCCGCTTGTGGGAAAAGATCTTTAATCACCATATCAATCGTGGCTTTGCGTTTTTCAGGGATAAGGTAATTAAA
Source organism: Vibrio sp. 10N.222.49.C12 (assembly GCF_041475025.1). NCBI lineage: Bacteria > Pseudomonadati > Pseudomonadota > Gammaproteobacteria > Vibrionales > Vibrionaceae > Vibrio > Vibrio sp. 10N.222.49.C12. Next base: position 157,741 of record NZ_JBFRVF010000001.1, read on the forward strand.
CCCCGCAAGTTCTGCCGTCCCTGCAATGCGAATACGATCATCAAATCGCGTCATCGCTACCTTGTAAGTTTCATCCATCACAGTCGAGGTTGGTGACTTATCTGCATTCACGATCGGCAGTGTTAGCGAATAGCCTTTCACTGGATAAACCGGGATCGACAAATCGACTTGCTTCAACAGTTCTCGAGAATAGCTTCCTGAAGCGACCACGTAAGCATCCGCTTTGAACTCGCCTTGAGTCGTTGTAATACTCTCAATGGTTTGATTCTGATGATTGAGCCTAACCACTTCGGTATTAAACACGAACTGAACGCCGAGTTGCTTGGCTTTTTCGGTCAAGGTTAAACAGAACTGATGACAATCACCGGTTTCATCGTGTGGTAAATACAGGCCGCCCACCAGCTTGTCTTTAACGTCTGCTAAACCAGACTCCACTGACAGACACTGTTCAACATCAAACAGCGAGTGTTCGATTCCACTCTCTGTTAATAGCTTCATATCCTGCTGAATAGCGTCCAATTGTTTTTCGCTTCTGAATACTTGCAAGGTGCCTTTCTGCCGGCCCTCATAAGCCAAATCTTCACTGATTCTTAGATGAGTCAGACACTCTCGGCTGTAGTTAGCGACTCGCAACATCCGCGATTTATTCTGTGCGTACTTGGCTTCATTACAGTTGGCAAGCATCTTAGTCGCCCAAGACATTAACTCTGGAGAAAGAGAAGGCTTCACTTTTAGGGGAGCATGTTCTTGGGTAAGCCATTTCATCGCTTTCAAAGGGATGCCCGGTGCCGCCCATGGTGATGAATAACCGTAAGAAATTTGCCCGGCATTCGCAAAACTGGTTTCTTTGCCACTGCTATCTTGACGATCGATAACCGTCACCGAGTGGCCCTCTTTCGCCAGATACCAAGCACTGGTCAAGCCAATCACACCGCTGCCAATTACAATTACTTCCATTCTCTTCCCCTAATGCCCGACAAAGCCAAAACCAGCCGAACACAACTGTCAGTGTAAAACTCGTTTCGTTAATGGTTTGTAACTTATTCCGCACGTGTTGACTTAACAATAGAGAGAGCGTTGACAAAAACTCAATTCGACTTAAAAACGAATTCGGCAGTTTGAAAGTGTGATATTGGTGGTATTTGAAAGCTTAGGTAGGAGTCGCTAAGTAAATCAACTAAGCCTAGATATTGTAAGCGTCATGGCTTAAGAAAGTGGCGTTCTCGAGTAAGAAATCCAACAAGGTTGCGGCTTGTAGCGTAAGTGCAAGGCCTTTCAAAGATTGAACCTTAACCGTCGCCTTCGATAGCATCTCCAACTCGGTCGCAACCACTTCAATCTGCCCTGACTTTATTTCATCGATCACAGTGAGCTTAGGCATAAAGGTGACGCCCAACCCTGCTGAAACGAAGTTAGTCAGTGCCGTGACTGAGTTAGTTTGAAGTTTTGGCTGCAAGGTAAGATGGGAAATTTGTTCAGCCTGCTTTACTAGCCTCCCCATACCGGTCGAGTTATCGATCAAGGCGAGAGAAGCGTCTTGAATATCTTGCATTACCACTGGTGCTTCTTTCATCGTAAGGAAGTGCCCCTTCGGAGCAATCAATTCGAGCGGATGGCTGCGTTCAACGTGGGAGTGCAGTTTAGGGTGCGGTGCAGACGCATAGGTTATCGCAAAGTCTATCTGTTGATCTTCCAACATCTTGACTGCATCCAATGCCCCTGCGATCTCAATAGAAAGATTGATATCAGGATAACGAGTCATGAAGGTTTGCATCGGTTTTGACACCAAGTTGGTAATAAATCCTTCACCGATAGCAATGCTGACATTGCCTCCTTTGAGGTTTTTAAGCTTAGTTAGTCGAGCAAGTACAGCGGCCTCTCCACGAACAATGGAACGGTAGTAATTCAGCAGTTCATTACCCGCTTCGGTTAACAGTGATTGGCGGTTGTTGCGCTCCCATACTTTCATTTCCGCTTGCGCTTCTAACTGTGTCAACATCCGACTCATCGCGGCAGGGTCAACGTTCATCATCTTAGATGCCTTACGTAACGACCCATATTTTGACAACGCATTTAAATACTCAAGAGCACGGATATTAAAGTGGTGCATTCAACTTCCTTGTGATTCGACTAACACTTGATCAAGCGTCTCACAATTTTACTACGAACATATATCCCAATTTATCAAGATTGTAATTGCACTTTCTAACTTGTGCACCGAGTCACTTCAAGGCATTACATCAAAGGTTGATATACGTGTATTTTTTGCTGTAGATAACACAAAGGCGACAACTTTCGTCATCGCCTTTGTGGTCATTATCCCGATGTAAACCTCAAGCAGTCAATAACCGGTCACTTCACTACAGACCAACAAAGAAACTGATCACTAGCGCATTAATCAAATCAACAAAGAAACCACACACTAATGGCACCACAATGAACGCTTGTGGGCTTGCGCCATAGCGGTGAGTTACTGCGGTCATGTTCACAATTGCTGTTGCGGTCGAGCCTAGAGTGATACCACCGAAGCCTGAACATATCACCACAGAATCGTAGTTTCTTCCCATCAAGTAATAAACGACAAACACAGTAAACAACAGGGAAAGCAAGATCTGGATACTCATGACAACAGAGATATAGCCAAACAGTCCATCGAGATCCCAGATACGCAACCCCATCAATGCCATGGTCAAGAACATGCCTAAACAAATATCAGAGATCATCGCTAAGCCTTTGCGGCCTTGAGCGATTTTCTCTTGTGTACGACGTTTCTTAAACAGTGCGCGACCAACGTTTCCGATTAGGATACCTGCGATCAAACAGCTAACGAATAACGGCAGTTTTAGGCCCATCGAGTCGATAACTTCACTCAAGCTGTAACCCAGCATTAGTGTTAAGTTAAGAATCAACCACGCCCACAGAACGCCGTAGTGGCTAAGCTCTGTTTTTGTTTCACTCTCTTGGAATGCACCAACCGTAACCTCTTCTTCATTAGAAGGGCTTACTTTGTGTTTATTGAGCAGGTAGTTCGCAATCGGACCACCAATCACACACGCTGCAATTAAACCAACCGTGTTTGAAGCGACACCAAGTTCGAGCGCGTTAGCAATACCAAACTCTTCCACAAACATTGGCGCCCAAGCTAACGTTGTGCCTACGCCGCCTATCAAGCTAACAGACCCAGATAGCAAGCCTGCTTTCGCATCCATTCCAAAGCCAGAAGCGACTGCCATTCCGACTACGTTTTGCAACACGATAAAAATGGCAGCAAGACACAGTAGGATGAACAACGGTCGCCCGCCTTTAATCAGTGTTTTAATATCCGCTTGGAGCCCGATGCCAGCAAAAAAGTAGACAAGCAAAAAGTCTCTGACATCTAGGCTAAAAGTGATTTGGATTTCAAAAATATAGTAAAGCGCCGCTACGGTCGCTGCGCAGACAAAGCCACCAATCACAGGCTCTGGCAGTGAATACTTTCTTAATACTTCAGATCGCTCGATCAAACCTTTACCGATAAACAGTAATGAAATCGCGATCGTAAAAGAGAGCATTGGAGAAACTAGGGTTTCTGTCATGAGGTTATGGATTCCTAATAGTTAGATTATTCATAATATTGCGTACTATTAATAATCTAGGTTCACGCCAAAAAATCAAGCGATTATCTATGATAAAAACACCTAATATGGTTAATTCTGTGACGGTATTAATAGAGATTATAACTATAAAGCAATGATTAAAGGAACGGATATTAGGGAGGTATACAGATGAGGTGGGATATAGAGGCTCTAAAACGAGAAAACCCCAGCATTTCTGCTAGGGTTTTGAATAGTGGTGGAAGGATGGGGATTTGAACCCCAGATACGCTATAAACGTATACTCGCTTTCCAGGCGAGCGCCTTAAGCCACTCAGCCATCCTTCCACAAATTGTGTGTTGAGCATGTCACTCAACGAGGCGCTACTTTATTGATTCTGCTTGCTTTGGTCAAGGGGCATTCTCAAAAAAAGTGCCTTTTTCGGTTTGTTCGATTACAAATTAACTCATTAGATCAAAAACAAACCAAATTTCATTCTTTCGCTGCACTTACGCTTGTTGCTTTTCTTAAGCTTGTTGATAGTAGCCAGGAACTCGAAACCATTTACGACACATATCGAGGAAGTAGCCGTAAAGTACGCCCATACCGCACGAGATAACTGCATTACTGGTTACAGCCGTAACGATTTGGTCGCCTGAAGCACCCACTGCCAACAAAATACCCGCATACACTGGAGACTGGAATAACACGTATGCCATCAAATCAGACAAGTTTTTCATCAATGAGCTTTCTGAAAGTTTTGCACCATTGCGTAAGAACCAATCACGAAAAACGCCATAAGGCCAAGCGATAGCAATGTTTACAGGAATAGATAACGTTCGAGAAGCAAGAGATTGCTCAAACGTCATACCAGAAATAAACACTTCTACGATCATGCCAGAAATAAAACAGAAAACGACCATAGCAAATGTATCCGCAGCTGCGTTTCGAATACAAAATGGACCACGAGACTTCATTGACGACAAACCTAAAATATATCACTGCTTAATTAGTGATTTAGTAACATATAAACAAGGCACATTTGCACCTCACCAGATAATGTCGCTATTAAATCACAAGATTAGTAGTCATACACTCCAAATTAAAAATCAAGTTGTAAATTAACAACCAAAAACCACTTTAAAAGCAGTCACTTTCACCAAAAAATCCAACCAAGGTCAAATATTGGACAGTTCGTCATTTACTAACCGTAATTAAACAACATTTAAGCCATAGGTAGATTTACAGTAATGATATTAATGACATCTTGTGTAGGTGGTGATCCTAAAGCAACCTGCTCTAACGCTTTATCGACTTGTTCAGTAAGTTCCGCGTTGTTCATAGCTTCAACGTGGACACGTAGGCTCTCTAGTGCAAATTGAATCAGTTCTAGGTTGTTGTCTTCTAGCGCCACATACAACGTCACTAACAGCTCTTCAGTGTTATCTTTGTTGCGAAGATCAGGTTTAGGCAGTGACTCGCTTTTACTTTTCGAATCGTGTGGTTTTACGTCTTGGCTTTCGAGCTCATCCGCTTTTACTTCATGGTATTGATAAAGCTTATTTGAATAGCGGAACAAGGCATCATCCAGTTCACGCTCGTCAATCGGCTTAGCAATAATATAATCCACACCTGCCCCCAACATACGCTCACGAGTCTCTTTAAAGACATCAGCCGTACAACCAAACACCAATACCGATGACACATCGCCTATCAAAGCACGAATAGCAGTGGTTGATTCAACGCCATCCATCACAGGCATATGGTTATCCATGAGCACCAAATCAAAGCGCTCAGCAACCACGGCTTGTATCGCAAGTTCACCGTTTTCGACGCTCTTACAGGTAAAGCCTTTACTGCTCATGAAGGCTTCAATGATCACCGTGTTAGTTCGGTTGTCCTCGACGATCAGTACCTTTAAGCCAGAGTAGTCCAACTTCTTATGTGGCAAACTCTCGATTTCTCCTGGCTGACATGGCTGAATCTTCAAGCGAACATCAAAACTCGTGCCTATCCCTTCTTCACTGGTGACGGTAATACTGCCATCCATCAACTGGGCAATTTTCTTCACAATCGCGAGGCCAAGGCCAGTACCGCCAAAACGCCTTGTGGTCGAAGACTCCGCTTGTTCAAACGGTTTAAAAATACGCTTCTGAGCTTCTTTAGAAATACCAATTCCGGTATCACGAACTCGAATGCTCAGATAGGTGTCACTCCCCTCTACAACTTCTTTCAGGTACACCTCAACAAAGCCTCTGGAGGTGAACTTCACCGCGTTGTTCAATAGATTAAACAAAATTTGGCGAAGGCGAGCTTTATCTGAGAAGTACCAACGACCCGAAGTCACCTCAGAGTACACTTTGAATTGAAGCCCTTTCTCGGAAGACAATGTGTAGTAAACACTGTTAATACTGCCGATGATCGAATCAAGCGGGAAACGCGTTTCATCAAGATCCAACCTGCCCTGCTCGATCTTCGAGAAGTCTAAGATCTCGTTGAGTAGAGTCATCATATGATCGCCGGACTCATACAAGCTCTTAAGATGCTTCTCTTGTTCAGAATTTAGAGGCGTTTTTAATAGGATTTGAGCGGTACCCAATACCCCATTCATCGGAGTGCGAATTTCATGTGACAAGGTCGCAAGGAAAGCGGTTTTTGCATTGGTGGATGCCTGAGCTTTAACCTTTTCCGCTTCGAGATAAATGGTCTTTTCGTTGAAGGTTTTAATCAAATGGCCGATTTCGTCATCACTCGAGTAATCCACATCAATGATTTCGCCGGCTTTCGAACTATCAACCTGTGCTGCAATCCTTGTGATTGGACTAATCAAATAACGGTTCAATAAGTAATACCCCGCCATGACACAAAGTAGCAATAGCGGAACAATACCGCCTTCAATGCTCATCACCTGACGAAACACTTCGTCTTCTACTCGTGATTTGGAGTTCACCACATCCACTTGCCAGCCGAAATCACCAAATTGATTGCTACTGATGTAAATGCCTTCAACGATATTAAAGTTATGCGAAACCAACACTTGGTTAAGCTTATCTCTGAGCGTAATGCCAAGGTTGTATTCTTCGGCGTGGTTCTTGATAAAACCAAGCAGCTCTTCGAGCGAGAGATCCACCGTGGCAACACCGGCAAAAGTACCGTCGTAATAATAAGGGGAAGACGCCGTAATCATTCGAACGTGTGTGTATGGATCGATATACACATCGCTCCAAGAGATCGTGCCTTGTTTTTGGTTGACGACAGATGTGTACCAATACTCTTCTTGATAAGGGGCATTTTGGGGGTTGTTGTAAGAATATATCTGGTCGATTATTCCATCGTCGGCTTTATTAAAAAAGTAACTGTTGAGAAGCTTTTTAGAATCAAGCGCATAAGGTTCGGGCCAAATACCGGCACTGACAATCGTATCGTCGCTCGCCGCCAACATGGACTTAAAGAGCGGAATAACATCATCACCGTTACGATGCGCTTGAGCAAACCCAACGAGACTGTCTACGAAGCCTCGAGAACTACTGAGTGGCTCTGTAATCAATGCGGATAACAGTTGCGTACGCAAGTCGAGGTTTTGTTGTAATTTGGCGCGCACAGGGGATTCTACGACGTAATACGTCACACTACCGACAATGGCAATAAACATCGCAAGGTATAATCCAAGCGCTACCATGCTTTTTTTCTTTAAAGACGACCGTATCTGCATAATTCTTTTATTGTTTTCTTTTCTGTTAAACCTAGTGTTTATCATCCATGACATCAAGCCTTTTTAGATTGAAGCTTGATTGGCACAAGTTCATTGGTACTATAAGCGCAAATATGTTCCCTTTTACGGTACCTCACTTTGACTTTACAAGATATTCTTGCGCTTCCAGAGTTGGAAGGAAAGCTAATCACAGAACACAAAACAATGGGCTTTGTCACTGCAATGGCAGCGGCACCGAATGTGTTAACCCCGCATGAGTGGCTACCGTTCTTATGGGGTGGCGAAGAAGTCGCACCTTTTACGGATGGTGAACAGCTAGAAAGCTACATTGAAGTTATCATCGAGCTTTGGAATAAAACCCGCCCAGAACTGATTGAAGGGACTTGGGTTTGGCCTGAAGCTTGTCAATTAGACGACGAAGAAGTGGTGAACACTGCCGCTCGTGATTTTTGTGAAGGCTTGCTTCAAGGCTGGCAGATTGCTCGCGACGATTGGGAAACACTAATGCCTGAAGAGAGCGAAGATAACGCACTCGTTGGCGGTGTCCTGCTGTCACTGAGCATGCTTTACGATCCAGAAACGTCAATTGCTACGCTTGCAGAGCAAGGCATCGAAGGCCTAGAGCAGTTCGAAGAGATCTTTAACGCTGTTCCTGTGATGCTTTGCGGACTAACGCAGCGTGGCATTGCACTGGCTGAAGCTCAATAACAGTTAGCTTTATACAAGCCAAAAGGCCTCATTATGAGGCCTTTTTTAGTTTTCAGACGAAATAAAATAGTCGCTTTAGAAGCCTTTCCAATCGAAGTCATCAATTCGCTCATCAGCAATATAAAACAGCTTAGTGCCACTGCTGACCACTTGATCTAACTCTGGGTTGAGTTCAATACCGCTCCCCGTATCAATGGCGATCAGAGTTGCTTGATACTTCTCTTTAAACACTGAGAAAATAGGCGCGACGGTGACAGACTCAGCGTCTTCAGGGAAATACGTTGAATACTGTGTCATGCCTCTTGTTGAGCTCAATAATTCTTGGTGAAGCGCACTGGAACCTGGGTCTACCGCAGCCTTTGCTAGCATCTCAGCACCCACCGCTGGAATACATTCTGAGTTAGGGCAATGCTTGTGTAACAAATCGCTCAGCGCTTCATCTTTAAAGTAAACAAGAAGGTGCGCTTTAGGGTTTCGGTTGGCACAGTAAAGCGCCGCAGATAACGTAATGTCGTCTTCTGGGTTATCAATCAGGATGCAACTTGCAGACTCAATGCCCGTTTTCTCCATCTCTTTGCCATCGGTGTAGCTGTTTACTTTGACGAAATTGATTTCACCGGGTAACGGGTTCTCGATATCTGAACGCGTACATAGCACGATTGGTCGTTTACCCGTTTCTTCGTGTTGTAGCATGCGGATGAGATGAATGGTTCTTTGCTCATTCCACCCCAACATCAAAATGTGGTTGTCCACTCTAACTCTCCTTTTTCCTAGCAAGCCCGCTCGCCAATATTCAACACCTTCTGTCGCCACTTTACCGAGCAACGCGGCAAAAAGGCTCAACCCGCCTGGAATCACAAATAGAATAACGATCCACTGCCCCGCTACCGTGGTCGGTGATAAATCACCATAACCAACCGTAGAAGCCGTCACCACCAAGTAGTAAGCGAATACGGTAACCGAACTGGTTAAATCTGTTTCACCCGCCAAATACAGCATCGACCACGATAAAGCGATGTAGCCAAGAAAAGTGAACAGTAAGTTTTTGCCATTCAAAACAAAGATGTTTGCTTTGATCCAGCGTTTGAGTTGTAACCAGATTATCATTCGAGCCTCTAATCTTTTCCTCTTACTTACATGCTAGAAAAAATACGCGATATCAACAAGATGTATCATCAGAAAAAGATACATGACCACAAGATTGATATTGGCGGCCTATACGCAGATACAAAAAAACCAGCGCTATTGGCTGGTTTTTTTATTGGTTAGATAAAAGAACGACTTACGCGTTACCTTTTACCTGCACATTTAACTGCTCTGCAAAATCTAGCATGCGGTTCAATGGAATAAGAGACTTCACGCGTAATTCGTCAGAAACGAAGATTTCGTGTTGCTCACCACCATTCTCAAGCGCGTTTTCAATCGCTTCAAGGCCGTTCATTGCCATCCAAGGACAGTGTGCGCAGCTACGACACGTTGCACCAGCACCCGCTGTCGGCGCTTCAATCAGCTCTTTTTCAGGAACCAATTGCTGCATCTTGAAGAAGATGCCTTTGTCTGTCGCAACAATCATCTGTGGATGAGGCAGCTCTTTTGCTTTCTTGATCAGTTGGCTTGTTGAGCCTACAGCATCAGCCAGTTCAACCACGCTTGCTGGTGATTCTGGGTGAACCAAGATAGCCGCTTCTGGGTATACCGATTTCATTTTCTTCAAAGCATCAGCTGAGAACTCATCATGAACGATACACTCACCTTGCCAAAGCAACATGTCAGCGCCAGTTTGATTTGCGATGTAAGAACCTAGGTGACGGTCTGGCCCCCAAATAATGGGTTTGCCTTCAGCGTCTAGGCTTTCAACGATTTCTAAAGCGATGCTCGACGTAACTACCCAGTCTGCACGAGCTTTAACAGCTGCAGAGGTGTTCGCGTATACAACCACAGTGTGGTCAGGGTGAGCATCACAAAATTCTGTAAATTTGTCAGCTGGGCAGCCAAGATCAAGCGAACATTCAGCTTCAAGTGTTGGCATTAAAATGCGTTTTTCAGGAGTAAGAATCTTTGCAGACTCACCCATGAAACGAACACCAGCGATGATCAAAGTGCTTGCTGAGTGACGGTTACCGAACTTAGCCATCTCTAATGAATCGCCAACGAAACCACCAGTTTCTTCTGCCAGAGCCTGAATTTCAGGATCGGTGTAGTAGTGTGCAATTAGAACTGCATCTTTTTCTTGAAGTAGTTTTTTGATGTTTGCGATGTGGGCCTGTTTCTGAGCGTCGCTCAATGGAACTGGCTTAGGCGGAAACGGGTAAACTGTATCGATTTTATCTAGTATATGACTCATTGCTCTTGCTCTACGCAACTTCTTCCGAGAATCCGAGTATTCTACACAGGACAGCGATTGGGATCAAAAAGGATTGGTTGCAAGCGGTGACTAGCTAATGCTTAAAACGCATAAACAAGGCGATGTGTTGTCATCACTAGCAAGAGAAGTAAACACTAAACGGAAGTGAACAGGTATAAAAAAGAGGCGCCTAAGCACCCCTATTTTGGTTATAAGTGGGTTTTGGCCACTTTAGCCGAAGCACTGTTTGGGTGCTCGGTTACGACTTGTTGGTAATATTTCTTAGCTTGCGTCGCGTTGTTGTTGCGCGCTGCTATGTCACCAAGCTTAACCAGTGCATCTGCTCGCTTGTTTGAGTCTTTGTACGACACAACAGCAGAGAAGCTCTTCACGGCTTCTTTATCTTGCTTCTTAGCGAAATAAAGCTGACCTAACCAGTAATGTGAGTTAGGTGTGAAGGTAGAATCTGGGAAGTCTTTTTGAAACTTTTGGAATGCAGCGATAGCACCCGTGTAGTCTCGTTGCTTTAGAATCATATCTACAGCATTTTGATAAGCAGTTTGCTCATCCACATCAGTACTGAACGTACCAGAAGCGTCTTTAGAGCCTTCGCTCGCCGCCACTGCTACCGTTGCTGTTCCTGCTGCTTTCACCTCGCCTCTTACGCGATCCAGTTCAATGAACAGTTCACGCTGACGCTCTAGCATTTGCTTCATATCGTAGCTGTTTCGTTCCAGATCACCACGAAGTTCACTGATCTCCAGTGCCATGTCGTCGATTTGCTGTTGCATTTGAAGCTGAACGAGATTGCGATTTTGAAGCAGGCGCTCTAAACGCTCAATATCTGATTCGTTAGATGCTGATCGAGAGGAAGATGATGAATTGGTTGCGGTGCTATTGAGATCGGATACTGGAGCTGGTGCAGCGAACGCGGTGTTCGCTGCACTTGCCAGTAACGAAAGCAAAATGACTCGCTTTGTGTTACTGAACATGAGGCAATTCCTCAATTATATAGTCTACTAAAATTAGTAAACTAGTACTGCGCGACGGTTTTTAGCGTACACATCTTCAGATTGACCTAGAAGAAGTGGCTTCTCTTCACCGTAGCTTACGATAGAGATTTGGTCAGCTTGAACACCTAGAGCTTGTAGGTATTTCGCTACAGCTTGTGCACGACGCTCGCCAAGTGCGATGTTGTACTCAGGAGTACCGCGCTCATCAGCGTGACCTTCGATAGTAACGTTCATGTCAACGTTCTTAACTAGGTATGCTGCGTGAGCTGCTAGCATTTCTTCGTAATCGCCAGCGATAGTAGAGTTATCGAATGCGAAGTAGATTGTTTGAGTTTCACGTAGCGCTTGCTCTTTAAGCTCTTGTTCAGACAGTTGACCGTTAGCGTCAATTGGCGTTACAACAGTTGTGTCTACATTGCCTTCTGAACCTGAAGTTGTTTGGTTGCTTTCAGTACCAGATGTTGCAGATGTTGCTTCATCAGTTGAGCTACATGCCGTTACTGCCATCACTGGTAGTGCAATCATCAAGCCTTTAAGAACTTTGTTAAGTTGCATCTTTTTTTCCTTACGTTATCAAACTTAGTTTCTACAGCGACTAAGAGTGCTATAGATAGTTAAATGCCACAATAGTTAACACTATCAATAGCTAAAAGAATATGTAATTTTCCCTAGAGGAACGGTGACCATGCGGGCGCTCTTACGCGTCCGTTAGTTGCCGGTAATCTAGCTTTAAAACGTCCATCGATAGAAACCATCGATAGTACATTTGTTTTGTTGTAAATAGAGCTATAGATAACCATACCTCCATTCGGTGCAATACTTGGAGACTCATCTAACAATGTTTTTGTTAGTACCTGAACCGCACCGGTTTCCAAATCTTGCTTAGCCAAGTTAAAACCTGAGTTGCTGCGATTCACCATGATCATGAATCGACCATCAGGAGTGATCTGGCCACCTAAGTTTTGGCTACCTTGCCAAGTAATACGAGAAGTCGAATTATTGGACAAATTTACATTATAAATCTGTGGTTTACCACCACGATCCGATGTGAAAATAAGAGACTTGCCATCTGGGTGCCAGAATGGTTCAGTATTATTCGAACGGCCGCGGGTAATTTGAGTCAGCTTACGGCTAGCAAGGTCAAGTGTGTACACCTGAAGGCTGCCCGTTTTCGACAATACCAATGCCAATGTTTTACCATCTGGCGAGAATCTTGGCGCACCATTGTGACGAGGGTATGACGTCACTTTCTCACGTTCACCCGTGTAAATATTCATGATGAATATTTCAGCTTGGCCATTCTGGAAGCTCACATAAGCTAGCTTTTTGCCGTCTGGTGACCATGCTGGAGACATGAGAGGCTGCTTAGAACGAAGTACTAAACGCTCGTTAAAGCCATCGTAGTCAGCAACACGAAGTTGATACGGGTACTTGTCTTTATCGTTCACTACCACGTAAGAGATACGAGTTAAGAACGCGCCTTTCTCACCAGTTAGCTCTTCATACACTAGGTCTGAGATACGGTGTGCGTACTCTCTCAAGCGATTACCAGGAACCGTAGCCTTCTTATTGAATAGAACGTGATCTTTAGAAAGCACTAATTGGCCTTCATCACTCAGCGCACGACTTTGTCCTTTGGTCAGTTGACCACGAACAATGTCGATCAATTGGTAATTCACCACATACTGCCCTTCGGCATTTTTAGTGATACTACCGGTAAGCAATGAGTCAACACCTAGGTTAGTCCAAGCATCAAAGTTAACCTCAGTTTCGCTGTAAGGCGTTTGAGGCATTTTGCTTGTCGCAACTGGGCTGAATTTACCACTGCGCTGTAAGTCAGAAGCGATAACCGCTGATACATCGTGTGGCAATGGCTCTGAGCCTTCCCAACGGAAAGGTACAATAGCGATAGGTCTTGCAGAGTTAATACCGTCTGTAATGACAAGCTCTAGAGCTGCATTTGCGACTTGAACACCGCTAAACAGTAAAATACTCAGAGTTAATAATAGTTTTTTAAACACACTACATTCCTTTATAGCTCAACGGTTAAATTGATGTCTTTCAGTTTGTCAACGATTGCAGGGTCAGACGGCAATGGAAATGTTCCCGTTTGAGCAACTGCGCGTTTACTTGCTTCACAAAGGCGACTATCTCCACTCAAAACACTTACGCTTTTAACGATAGCACTTGAACCTGTAGCAAGTAGACGTAAATTAACTCTACATGATTTACCTGAGAAGCTATCTTCAACACGTAAATTGCCTTGTATCATTTGTTTGTAGATTTCACCGTAACGCTGTGCTTCATCAGTAATAAATTGCTGTCTTGCTGAAGAGTTTTGAGTCGCTTCCGTTTCAAGCCCAGCAAAGATATCGTTCAATGCGGCTTCTTGTTGTTTACGCTCTTTTTCTGCTTTTGCTGCAGCTTCTTTTGCCTTACGGGCTTTCTCTGCTGCGGCTGCCGCTTCTTTCTCTTTCGCTATGCGTTGCTTTTCCGCGAGTTCAGCGGCTTCTTTCTCTTTACGAGCTTTGTCTGCTGCCTCTTTCGCTGCTTTTTCTTTTGCCACGCGTTCTTGTTCAGCTTTTGCGATTGCCGCTTCTTTGGCTTTACGCTCGTTCTCGGCTTTCACTAACGCAGCTTCTTTTAGCTTACGGTCAGCTTCGGCTTTAGCGGCTTTCTTTTGCTCTTGCTGTAAACGCGCTTCTTCAGCTTTGCGTTGTTTCTCTTTCTCAACTCGACGCTTTTCAGCTTCACGAGTTGCTTTAGCTTCTTTCGCTTGCTGTTCTTTTAGCTTGCGAATATTTTCTTCTTCAGCTTTACGATTCTTTTCAAGTCGTTCGCTTTCACGTCTTAGTTTGTCAAGACGCTCTTGCTCTTTCTTGCTTGCCGCTTCTCTTTGTTGACGAATCTGTTGAGCTTGCTGGCGAACCAACTGAGGATCAATCACCACTGCTTGAACCATCTGCCCTGTAGGCTTTGGCTCTGACATCGTGAAATCCGCCCCCCAAATGAGCGCAACGAATAAAATGACGTGCAGCCCAAGAGAAATAAGAAGCGGTGATCTGAAATTATTGGATTTTTTATTATTCGCTTTCATGAATGCTACGGAGCTATTCCCTTATATCCGTTAAAAGGCCAACCTTTGGCACACCTGCACGGCTTAATTCATCAAGTAATAAAACCACTTCAGCGTATGGCGTTGCGGCATCACCACCAACCGCCACTGGAGAGTTTGGCTTCAGAGACAACTCGGCTTTCACACGGACGATAATATCTTCCATTGATAAGCCACGCTGTACTTCTTCGTCATTAACGCTCAAGCCAAGTTCACCGTCTTTGTTCACTTCAACGATGATGAAACTTGCATTGTCGTCACCCAGTAGGTCTTGTGCCGATTTAGCCGTTGAAGCCTGAGGCAATTCAACGTCAACGCCTTGAGTAACAAACGGCGAAGTCACCATAAAAATGATCAACAAAACAAGCATAACGTCGATGTAAGGTACAACGTTAATCTCTGCTGTCATTTTGCGTTTTTTAGGTTGGTATCCAGCCATCTATTATTCCCTGCCAGCCATCGCTTGACGGTGAAGAATACTGTGAAACTCTTCAGAGAAAGTCGCGTAGTTGTGTTCTAGCTTGCCTACTCGGCTGCTGAAGCGGTTGTACGCCATTACCGCTGGAATCGCAGCGAATAGACCCATTGCTGTTGCGATCAGTGCTTCTGCAATACCAGGAGCAACCATTGCGAGCGTCGCTTGCTTCACTTCACCTAATGCGATGAATGAGTGCATGATGCCCCAAACCGTACCAAATAGGCCGATGTATGGGCTGATAGAGCCAACGGTCGCCAAGAAAGGTAAGTTAGTTTCTAGTTCATCAACCTCACGAGCAACGGCAACGCGCATCGCACGGCCAGTGCCTTCCATAATGAAGTCAGGTGATGTTGCATTCGATTTACGAAGGCGAGCGAACTCAGTAAAGCCTGCGTAGAAAATTTCTTCAGTACCAGAAAGCTCGTCTTTGCGTTTGTTGCTCTCTTGGTACAGTTTTGCAAGATCAACGCCTGACCAAAATTTGTCTTCAAACACTTCTGTTTGTTTAGAAGCTTGAGATAACACTTTACTTCTTTTTATGATCATCGCCCAAGAAACAACAGACATGCCCATAAGAGTCAGCATGACCATCTTAACTAGTAAACTAGCTTCTAAAATTAGGCCTAAGATTGAGATTTCAGCAGTCACTATTCGTTAGCTCCGTGAGAATAAATGTTGGCATTGCTTTGGGTTTCATTTTTTGATTATCGATACATGCTACCTTAACCATTGCTTTACACAATGCCTTGCCATCAGGATTTACGATCTCTTGACAGAAGACCAAGGTAGCTCGCTTCAACTCGTAAATATTTGTAATGACTTGTAAAGAATCATCAAGACGCGCGCCTTGAATAAAATCAATGTCCATATGTCGGACTACAAAACCGATGTTTTGTTCTAACAATACTTGCTGAGAAACGCCAATTGAGCGCAACATCTCAGTTCGAGCGCGTTCGAAAAACTTAAGATAGTTTGAATGGTATACAACGCCACCCGCATCGGTGTCTTCGTAATACACAGTCACTGGCCACGTAAATAGCTTAGATAATCCCTGCAATTTGCTACCACAATCCAAAACGATAAAGATCTCACTATAACCTAACTCCTTATCATTAATAGTATATCGCTGTGAATTTTTTGATTTGAGAGACGAAAAAAAAGGCCATCTGTATAAGATGACCTCTTTTTGGCTGAAAACCCAACAAGTATAAAGGCTCACGTTGTTATGAACCTAAATCCTTTGCCTTTTATAGAAGGCGCAGCGTCGTTAGGTAGAGCAAAATTGTGAGTGAAACATATGGGCTAAACAGTAGCTGCCACATCCAAGCTCTTGGCTTAAATCCGATACCGTAAACCATGCTTGAGCATACTGCCCAAATGAACATTGGCCCGATGATCGCGTTAAAGCCACCGATGCTTGTCGCATACGCTTCAGGATCCCACATCACTAAACCCACATGCATGAAACCCAATACTAGGGCTAAGGCTCTAAGCAGAGTCTTATCCATTGGTTGATGCAGCTTAGCGATTTGCTCTGCGAGATTACTCACTGTCTTTGTCCATCATTTCTGAATGCTCTAGCCATAGAGCATTGATGATGCCGAATGCACATGCTAGAAGTACACCCAAAATCCATGCGAAATACCACATAAAATTTCTCCTAAGTTATTTAACTTCTAGCTTAGTAAGCTGAAACGTCGTTATCTTCGATGTGTTTCTTATCTAGACGACCGAACATTTTGTAGTATGTCCAAGTTGTGTAGCCAAGAATCACAGGAACCATTACCGCCGCAACGACAGTCATAAGACCAAGCGTTAGCTCACTCGCTGTTGAATCCCACATAGTCAAGCTTTGGTTAGGGTTCAGGCTTGATGGCATTACGAATGGGAACATTGCAAAACCAGCCGTTAGAATAACACCAGCGTTCGATAGGCTTGAGAACAAGAATGCGAAACCACCACGCTCAAAGCGAGATGCAATCACAGCAAGCAGTGGCATTGCTACACCAAGGATCGGCGCAGCCCACATTGCTGGATAAGTTTCGAAGTTTGTCATCCAAGCACCCACTTGAAGTGATACTTCTTTGTTTAGTGGGTTTGAGTCAGCAAACGTATCGATAGTGCTCGTAATTACATAGCCTTCGATAGATTGAACCCAGAAACCACCAATAACGAATAGAGCAATAGCAATTAGGCCAGTGATCTGAGCAACGTTACGAGCACGAGCGTGCAGCGCTTCTGTTGTCTTCATTTGAAGCCATGTTGCACCTTGCATCACGAACAACATCAGAGCCAACACACCACAAAGCAATGCAAATGGGTTAAGCAGAGCGAAGAACGTACCATGGTACTTAGACATCATAAATTCGTTCAGTTCAAATGGAACACCTTGTAGTAGGTTACCAAATGCCACACCGAAAATGATTGGTGGTACTGCGCCACTAAAGCAAAGTGCGTAGTCCCAAGTTTTGCGCCATTTTGGATCTTCGATCTTTGAACGGTAGTCAAGAGCAAGTGGACGTAACCAAAGTGCAGCTAGCGTTACGTACATTGCGAAGTAAAAACCAGAGAAAGACGTCGCGTAAACCAGTGGCCATGCAGCAAACAATGCACCACCCGCAGTGATAAGCCAAACTTGGTTACCATCCCAGTGAGGGGCAATCGTGTTTAGCATAATACGACGTTCAGTGTCGCTCTTACCGATAACAGGTGACAGAGCGGCAACACCCATATCAAAGCCATCAGTTACGGCGAAACCAACCAGTAGAACACCGATCAATACCCACCAAATAAGTCGTAAGCTTTCGTAATCAAACATAATATTCCCTCACTTATACTTCAACTGAACGGCTAACTTTGTCTTCAACAGAGTTATCGTTTTGTTCGAAGTGGTAACGGCCTGTCTTCAAGCTACTTGGACCTTTACGTGCGAATTTCAGCATTAGGTAAACTTCAGCAATCAAGAACACTGTGTAAAGTGCCAGGATAGCGAATAGAGAAGTCCAAAGCTGTTCAATAGTCAGTGCTGATGCAGCAACGTTAACCGGTAGGATTTCACCAACCGCCCATGGTTGACGACCAAACTCAGCAACGAACCAACCTGCTTCAATCGCAATCCAAGGAAGTGGGATTGAGAATAGCGCAGCTTTAAGTACCCATGGTTTCTGTTCGATTTTCTGACGACACGTTTGAACAAACGCAGCACCGAATACAAACAGCATGATGAAGCCACAAGCAACCATCAGACGGAATGACCAGAATAGAGGCCAAACTGTTGGGATAGAATCATCCGCAGCCATTTGGATTTGGTCTTCAGTTGCATCAACAACGTCGTCTGTGTAGCGCTTAAGAAGCAAGCCGTAACCTAGGTCACCTTTCACTTCGTCGAACGCAGCCATGTTTTCTTCAGACTTATCGCCTGCACGTAGCTTTTCAAGCAGCTCGTACGCGTACATACCAGTACGGATACGATCAACGTGGTCATCACGTAGGTCACGTAGGCCCGTTACTTCAGTATCAAGCGAACGCGTTGCGATGATACCCATTACGTAAGGAATTTTAATTGCGTAGTCAGTATTCATTGTCTCTTGGTTCGGAATACCAAAAACAGTAAATGCTGCTGGTGCTTCTTCAGTGTGCCATTCCGCTTCTACAGCAGCGAGCTTCACTTTTTGAACTTCACCAAGCTCGTAACCAGATTCATCACCTAGTACGATTACTGACAAGATCGCCGCCATACCGAAAGACGCTGCAATCGCGAAAGAACGACGAGCAAAGGCAAGGTCACGACCTTTAAGAATGTAGTATGAGCTGATACCAAGGATGAACATTGCACCCGTTGTGTAACCAGACGCTACTGTGTGTACGAATTTAACTTGTGCTACTGGGTTTAGTACAACTTCAGCGAAGCTCACCATTTCCATACGCATAGTTTCAAAGTTAAATTCCGCACCCACTGGGTTTTGCATCCAGCCGTTTGCTACCAAGATCCAAAGCGCAGAGAAGTTAGAGCCAAGTGCTACTAACCAAGTTACCGCTAAGTGCTGACGCTTTGACAGTCTGTCCCAACCGAAGAAGAATAGGCCAACAAAAGTAGACTCTAGGAAGAATGCAACAAGCGCTTCGATAGCTAGCGGAGCACCAAAAATGTCGCCAACATAGTGAGAATAGTAAGACCAGTTAGTACCAAACTGGAACTCCATGGTTAAGCCTGTCGCTACACCAAGAGCAAAGTTAATACCAAACAATTTACCCCAGAACTTGGTCATGTCCTTGTAAATTTGCTTGCCAGTCATTACATAAACTGACTCCATAATGGCAAGTAGAAATGCCATACCTAAAGTCAGTGGAACAAATAGGAAGTGATACATCGCTGTAAATGCAAACTGCAATCGCGACAGATCAACAACATCAATCATGGTAACTCCTTTGTGTCGGCTGAATGACACTTGTGTGATTATTCACCGCAAAAATCCATGTTAAAACAATTTATGCAATTGTTATTACAAGTTGAAATTTGTAGCAAAAACGTACCGTTATAGTTAGATTATTGTTAAGCATGAGCTAATATAGCTGGCGCTAATATTACTGGTAAAATCAGTATGTTTCAAAAGGTTTATGGGAGAACCCTGCGTTGATTTGTATCAAATTTATTCGAGCAAATTAGAGTTATTTTTGTACAATTATGATTAAAATCACACCAATTATGCTTGTCTTAATAACAGCGCATGATATCTGTGACAAATGCTCAGCACCGCCTCAACATCCGAATTACAACTACCTATAAAGTATTAACAAAAAATATGACAACTTATTTCATTTCCTGTTATCTAAATCAAACCTGAAATCAAAGTTTCCATTTTTGAAGCTCCCTTTTCGATCTTTTTATCGACTCGCTCAAAGAGTTGTTATTCAGTAAAAAGCAAAAAAACCCAGCGCTTATGCAACTGGGATCTTTAAAAATGAATAATTTAACGATTGGAGGGTTTATCTATTCCAAAGTGTAAATACGCTCTGTCGGTCGCGATTCGACCTCTTGGCGTCCTTTGTAGGTAACCTTGTTGAATCAAGTAAGGTTCTAACACATCTTCAATAGTGTCTCTCTCTTCACCAATCGCGGCAGCCATGTTGTCGATACCTACCGGACCACCACCAAACTTCTCCATAATCGCCAGCAGAAGCTTTCTATCCATGTAGTCGAAACCTTTAGCATCGACATCCAACATGTTTAGCGCTTTGTCAGCAACCTCCGGACAAATATGCCCGTCGCCTTTTACTTCCGCATAATCACGAACACGGCGCAGTAGACGGTTAGCAATACGTGGCGTACCACGAGCTCGGCGAGCAACTTCTAGCGCCCCTTCGGACTCCATAGAAAGACCAAGGCAATCTGCACTGCGCTGAACGATGTTTTGTAGATCTTCAACCTTGTAGTACTCAAGACGCTGAGTAATACCAAAACGGTCACGTAACGGCGATGTCAGTGAGCCAGCA
The DNA here is from genome assembly GCF_041475025.1 of Vibrio sp. 10N.222.49.C12. Taxonomy (NCBI): domain Bacteria; kingdom Pseudomonadati; phylum Pseudomonadota; class Gammaproteobacteria; order Vibrionales; family Vibrionaceae; genus Vibrio; species Vibrio sp. 10N.222.49.C12. The sequence goes on from NZ_JBFRVF010000001.1 coordinate 178,177, forward strand.
CGAGTGGTTGCGCCAATCAAAGTAAAAGGAGGAAGGTCAATCTTGATAGAGCGTGCCGCTGGGCCTTCACCAATCATGATATCTAATTGGTAGTCTTCCATTGCAGGGTACAACACCTCTTCAACCACAGGGCTTAAACGGTGAATCTCATCAATGAACAGGACATCATTTTCTTCGAGATTGGTCAGTAACGCCGCTAGGTCGCCTGCTTTTTCTAGAACAGGGCCTGAAGTCGTACGAATGTTGACATCCATCTCATTGGCAACAATGTTCGCCAACGTGGTTTTACCCAAGCCTGGAGGGCCAAATATCAACAGATGGTCGAGCGCCTCGTTACGCAGTTGTGCCGCTTTGATGAAAATCTCCATCTGGCCACGAACGTGATCCTGACCTTGATAGTCAGCCAGTGCTTTAGGGCGTATTGCACGATCAATGACATCTTCATCTTTGAATACTGGGTTATCCGGTGCAATAAGGCGATCGGCTTCAATCATAAATTCTGCTATTCCTAACTATGCTCTTGTTGACTCTGCGCTTCTTGACTCTGTGTAAAGGCAAAGTGAATGAGTCTATTTTGTCGAACAAGTATATTGGGTATTAAACCATCGATTTCAGAGCTTCGCGAATCAACTGTTCGCTGGTCATGCCATCTTTAGCCACTTGAGAAACCACCTTGGAAGCTTGAGTCGGCTTGTAGCCTAATGCAAGTAGCGCACTTACCGCTTCTTCTTCCGCGTCGTGAACGGTTGGCATAGAATCAATCGGAGCTGCATCTGTCGCTGGAGTAAACAAGTCACCCGCGCCCCACCCTTTCAGGCGGTCTTTCATTTCAACAACCAGACGTTCAGCGGTTTTCTTACCCACACCCGGAAGTTTAACCAGCGTCGAGATGTCTTCACGTTCAACACTTTGAACAAACTGGCTAGCCGTCATGCCTGAAAGAATGCCAAGGCCTAGCTTAGGGCCCACACCGTTCGCTTTGATCACTTCACGGAACAGCGCACGCTCTTTAACCGTGTTAAAACCATAAAGTAGCTGCGCATCTTCACGTACAACAAAGTGCGTGTAGATGATTGCCTCTTCGCCCACGTTTGGTAATTCGTAAAAACAGCTCATTGGCATTTGAACTTCATAGCCAACGCCACTCAATTCGATTAGTAATTCTGGTGGCTGTTTTTCTATTAATGTACCGCGTAGACGTCCGATCACAATTCACTCTCTTGATGGAATATAATTTGAGGGACAGAATATAAAAGAACTGGATGCTTATCCAGTTCTTTGTGTTTATTGGGATGATTTATTTAAGCTTGCTTAGCTTGAGAAACCGAATGATTCTGGCTTCAGAAACGCCATAGCCTAGGTTATCGGTAGCGCCCTTTTCTCGCGCCTGTTGCTTTACCCGCAAGCGCTATCAAAGTTTTATTGGTGTTGGCGTGAGTGATCGCTACGCCTAGAGCATCGGCAGCATCGGCCTGTGGTTTAGCGGGTAACTTAAGCATGCTCATCACCATGTTCTGAACCATCGACTTATCTGCACCACCATTACCTGTCACCGCTTGTTTGATTAGACGAGCCGCATATTCATGAACGGGGAGATCAGCATTTACCGCTGCCACTATCGCACTGCCACGCGCTTGTCCCAGCTTAAGTGCAGAATCCGCATTCTTCGCCATGAAGACCTGTTCTATCGCAAACACATCCGGTTGAAACTGAGTGATGATTTCGCTCACACCGGCGTAGATTTGTTTGAGTCGGCCCGGCAGTTCTTTTTCAGAGGTGCGAATACAACCGCTACCTAAGTAATATAGATGGCGACCATTTTGACGAATCACGCCATAGCCGGTAATACGCGAGCCAGGGTCAATTCCTAAGATAATAGACATAACTTCAATACTGATTATTTATACATGCTTTATGAGCTTAGTATATCGAACGCAAAAAAAAATGCCCGTCAAATTAACGGGCATTCTCTAATTTACTGGCAAGTCTTGGCTAATTAATTGAGAGCTCTCTATCAACTAGGATCTCTTCATCAACAAGAAAAGATAACAGGCTTACGCTTGCTCTTTTTTCTCTGCCAATTTAACTGCGATTGCTAGCTCTTCCAGTGATGCTGGGTTCGCTAGGCTTGGCGCGTCTGTCAGTAGACATGCTGCAGCTGTTGTTTTCGGAAATGCGATAACGTCACGGATGTTCTCTGTACCACAAAGCAGCATTGCTAGACGGTCAAGACCGAATGCTAGACCAGCGTGCGGTGGCGTGCCGTACTTAAGCGCTTCAAGTAGGAAGCCGAACTTCTCTTGTTGCTCTTGTGCTTCGATACCTAGGATACCAAATACCGCTGTTTGCATTTCTGCGTTGTGGATACGTACAGAACCGCCGCCTACTTCGTAGCCGTTGATTACCATGTCGTATGCATCAGAATTTGCTGCTGCTGGGTTCGCTTTTAGCTCTTCCGCGTTCACACCTAGTGGTGATGTGAATGGGTGGTGCATTGCGTGTAGGTTACCTTCGCCGTCTTCTTCGAACATTGGGAAGTCAACAACCCACAGTGGAGCCCATGCAGATGTGTCTGTTAGCTCTAGATCCGTACCTAGTTTAAGACGAAGTGCGCCCATTGCTTCAGCAACGATGCCCGCTTTGTCTGCGCCGAACAGAATGATATCGCCAGATTCAGCTTGAGTACGATCTAGAATACCGTTGATTACGTCTTCGCTTAGGAATTTAGCAACTGGAGATTGAATACCTTCCATGCCTGCAGCACGGTCGTTAACCTTCATCCAAGCTAGGCCTTTCGCGCCGTAGATGTTTACGTGTTCAGCGTAGCCGTCGATTTGCTTACGAGTTAGCTTAGCACCACCTGGAACACGGATAACTGCTACGCGACCTTTTTCGTCGTTAGCTGGGCCAGAGAATACCTTGAATTCAACATCTTTAACCAAGTCAGCAACGTCCACTAGCTCTAGTGGGTTACGTAGATCTGGCTTATCAGAACCGAAACGACGAATCGCTTCAGAGAAAGGCATTACTGGGAATTGACCTAGTTCAACATCTAGAAGTTCTTTCCACATATCGTGAACAAGCTTCTCAGTCACGTTACGTACTTCTTGAGAAGTCATGAAAGATGTTTCGATATCGATTTGAGTAAATTCAGGCTGACGGTCAGCACGTAAATCTTCATCACGGAAACATTTAACGATTTGGTAGTAACGGTCAAAACCAGACATCATCAGCAGTTGCTTGAACAGCTGAGGAGATTGAGGAAGTGCGTAGAAGCTACCTTTGTGAACACGGCTTGGTACTAGGTAGTCACGAGCACCTTCTGGTGTCGCTTTCGTTAGTACTGGCGTTTCGATGTCTAGGAATAAGTTCTCATCTAGGAAACGACGAACGAAGCTAGAAGCACGTGCACGAAGCTTAATACGGTCGCTCATTTCTGGACGACGAAGATCGATGTAACGGTACTTAAGACGCTGCTCTTCAGAGTTCGTTTGGTTGAAGTCTAGTGGAAGCGCTTCTGAACGGTTAATGATCTCTAGACCCGTCGCGTAAAGTTCTACTTCACCAGTAGCCATGTCTTTATTTACTTGGCTGTCCGGACGAACTCGTACTTCACCAGTAAACTTGATACAGAATTCATTACGCAGTTGGTTAGCGATCGGGAAGATATCTTTCATATCTGGATCGACAACAACCTGAACGATGCCTTCACGATCACGCATATCAATAAAGATAAGACCGCCTAAATCACGGCGACGGTTTACCCAGCCGCACAATTCTACAGTTTGTCCCGCCAGGGACTTGTTCAGGTTACCACAGTAATGGGTACGCATAATGAATTTCCCAATCTCTTAATTATTTACTAATTTCCAAGCTGTCAGTGGTCATTCCACACAACAGAGCAAAGGAACATTTATACGCGGAAACTCGCTTAAAATCGACCTTCCACATTCGAATTTATTGTGTTTTATCTGGCTTTGCTGCTTTTTAGCCCATCAAGTGCGCAAAGATTCATCAAAACCGAAAAAATTGCGATAATTATATCTCGAAAGTACCTTAATCAGCAAAACTCTCGTAAAGTAGATTTTCGTTTCAACCCAAAAACTTTTTGTAATGACTGATGGCGTGATGGATAACGGTGTAATAGATGGATAATCGTGTAATAACAACAGAAACTTTACCTCTAAGACTTGGATTAACTATGTGGTCTCATTCTGAGTGGCAAAGTCAGTTCTACGGTAAAGGCACCAAGCCTGCCGAACGCTTGGAAAAATACACCCAAGTTTTCCATACCGTTGAGGGCAACACCACCTTTTACGCTACGCCAAGTATGTCTACCGTTCACAATTGGAAAGCCGCCAGTCACGATGATTTCAAGTTCACCTTCAAATTGCCCAAATTCATCACCCACCAGCAACAACTGAGACACTGCCAAGCCGAACTCAAAGGGTTCTTGATGACGATGTCGCCACTGCATGACCGTATTGGTCAATGGACGATTCAGCTGCCGCACAGTTTTGAGCCCAGCATGCTGCCTGCCCTACAAAAGTTTTGCACCTTATTCCCAAAAGATATGCAGCTTGGCGTCGAAGTTCGACACTTAGGTTTCTTTGATAAGGGCGATGCGGAAAAACGCTTCAACCAATGGCTGGTTGAGGAAGGCATCAATCGCATCATTATGGACAGCCGCCCCGTTTTCTCTGCGCCACCCACCACAGAAGCGGTGATCGATGCGCATCAGAAAAAACCGCGTGTTCCTGTTCATGCAATTGCTACCGCCAATAACCCGATGATTCGATTTATTGGTCACCCAGACCAAGAACCTAATATTGAGTTTTTTAAGCCTTGGTTTGCCAAAATCCCAAACTGGCTTAATGAAGGCAAGCAGCCCTATTTAATGATCCACACCCCAGACAATAACCACGCACCTGAACTTGCGATTGCTATTTATAAGAGGCTACAAAAGCAAGTCTCTGAAAATACTTCATTATTACTGCCCGAACTGGCTCAGTTTCCAGCTCAAAAAGGCAATCACCAAATCTCGATGTTTTAACCTCTCACTTGTAAGTAGCTTCGAACCTTGAGCTAAATCTCAGTTTTCGTGACAGTGGCGTTTTTTTTACGTAAAATACGCCCCCTTTTATTTGGTACGAATTTTGTGCCAATTACGCTGACTGTCGAGAGAAAATGCTATGAGCAACACAGACAATATCTTTTCCGCTCCTATTGATAAAATTGGAGACTTCACCTTTGATGCAAGGGTTGCTGAAGTATTTCCGGATATGATTCAACGTTCGGTGCCTGGCTATAGCAATATCATCTCTGCAATCGGCATGCTGGCTGAGCGCTTTGTAAAGCCACACTCAAATATTTACGACCTTGGCTGCTCGCTTGGTGCTGCGACACTTTCTATGCGTCGTCACATTCAGCAAGAAGGCTGCACGATTTTCGCGATCGATAATTCAGAAGCCATGGTTGAGCGCTGCAAATTGCACGTTAATGCTTACCGCAGTGACACACCGGTAGAAGTGATTGAAGCCGACATCCGTGAAGTGGAAATCAAAGACGCTTCTGTTGTGGTGCTTAACTTTACGCTGCAATTTCTTTCTCCAGACGATCGATACGCTCTGCTTGAGAAAATTCATGCTGGCCTGCGCCCAGGCGGGATCTTAATCCTGTCAGAAAAATACGTATTCGAAGATGAAAGCTCAAATGAACTGCTTATCGACCTGCACCATGATTTCAAACGTGCTAACGGGTACAGCGAGCTAGAAGTAAGTCAGAAACGTAGCGCAATTGAAAACGTGATGCGCCCGGATTCGATCCCTGTTCACAGAGAGCGATTTGATAAGATTGGCTTCTCAAGCAGCGAAGTCTGGTTCCAATGTTTCAACTTTGGTTCAATGTTCGCGATAAAGTAAACATTTTAGATTACGTAACCGTCGCGACACCGTTAGCACGTACTAAAATGTCATCCTCAAGAGCGAGGAACAAACGAATTGGGGATCTCTTATCAAACACGATAAACGAGATTCCCTAGCATGTTTGTCCACACTTTTAATGGAGTGACAAATTTAATTTCTACACCACCAACTCAGTGAAAACCTATGTTTAATTTTGCCAATTTTTATCAACTTATTGCCCAAGATACTCGCCTTCAGCCGTGGCTAAATGTCCTGCCACAGCAACTGACCGATTGGCAAAATGCAGAGCACGGTGACTTTGACCGCTGGCTACGTGCACTAAACAAGATTCCACAAGACGTGCCAGATCAAGTTGACCTGAAAAATTCAGTGACGATTGGTAGTTCTACGCCATACCACACAGGCGAACTGAAAAAGCTAGAAAGCTTATTGAAGACTTTCCACCCGTGGAGAAAAGGTCCTTATACGGTTCACGACATCCATATCGATACAGAGTGGCGCAGTGACTGGAAATGGGATCGTGTGCTTCCACATATATCTCCATTAAAAAACCGTTCGGTTCTCGATGTAGGTTGTGGCAATGGTTACCACATGTGGCGCATGCTGGGTGAAGGTGCTCGCTTAACGGTTGGTATCGATCCTTCCCACCTATTCTTGGTTCAGTTTGAAGCAATTCGTAAGTTGATGGGCGATGACCAACGAGCTCACCTATTACCTCTAGGTATTGAGCAGCTCCCAAAGCTAGAAGCCTACGACACGGTATTCAGCATGGGCGTGCTTTACCATCGTCGTTCACCACTGGACCACTTGATTCAACTGAAAGACCAATTGGTGTCTGGCGGTGAACTGGTTCTTGAAACCTTGGTGATTGAAGGCGATGAGAACGCAGTATTAGTTCCGGTTGACCGTTACGCGCAAATGAGAAACGTCTACTTCTTCCCTTCAGCTCGCGCACTGAAACGCTGGCTAGAACAAGTTGGTTTTGAAGACGTACGAATCGTTGACGAAAATGTCACGACAATTGGTGAACAACGCACCACAGAATGGATGACACACAACTCTCTTCCAGATTACCTCGATCCGAACGATCCAAGTAAAACGGTTGAAGGTCACCCTGCACCGAGACGTGCGATTCTGGTAGCAACAAAGCCATAGATTTACTGCCCACAAAGCAGTGGCATATTGAGTAAATAAAGCACAAGCCTATTAAGGCAGCAAAACAATTGCTTGCATGGTCAAAAAGCCACTGTTAATTTCGCGGTGAACCTTGCTTCCTTAGCTTAATAATTGAACAAAAATTGACTTGTGTTTAATAAGTGAGCTATTCCAAATAGCAATAATTGGCGTAGCGCTCACATTGCGATTCAATATGACCAGACTCTTACAATAGGATGCTTCACGCATCCTTTTTTGTGGGCTAAACTTCTAAATAGTCTGAACTATTCTCTAATTCTCAAAGGTTTTTTTATGTTTAAGCGATTATCGCCTATTGTGGCGGTTGGTTTGCTCTCTGGTTGTACTCTTACAAATGGTGCTACCTACCACCAAGAAACTCTCGACGCTATTTCCCGCTCAGAGACAAACATCGCAAATAAGGTTCAAAATCTTGAACTGCAACTAAGCAATCAAAGTGACTATATTGAAAGCTTAGAAGACGAAATTACTACCCTTTCTAGTCAATTAGATACCCATCTAACGAGCATGGAACACAAGGTTATTGAAGAGCTAGAGGAAGAGGAACCGGTCGCTATTGCCGTTGCTCCTATCGCTCCTATATCACAACCGACTATCCTTGGCGGCATCGAAAAAGTGTTTATCGACTCTATCAAGCAAAGCTTTGATGCTCGTGTTGATACAGGTGCAACCACCTCTTCTTTGAACGCTGTCGATATCAAAGAATTCGAACGTAACGGCAAGAACTGGGTTAAATTTCACCTAGACGACAAAGCCCAAGCTAAAGAAGACCAGAAATGGATTGAAGCGCCTGTTGTACGTTATGTAAAAATCCGTCAATCAACCAATGATCAAGCAGAACGTCGAGCTGTGATCGAATTATGGGTGAAAGTTGGAAAAATCCATGAAAAAGCGCAATTTACATTGGCGGATCGCTCTCAAATGAGTCACCCTGTGTTACTAGGGCGCGAATTTATCAAAGACATAGCGCTAGTAGATGTAAGTAAAAAGTACGTACAAACGGAAGTTAAATAACAATAGTAGGGTAAGCTATGACGTCAAGAATTCCATTTTATATCTCTATATTCCTGCTTATTGTGGCAGGTATAACACTGAGTATGTTCAGACATACGACCTACGGTGTACCTTGGACTCCAGGGGAAACCAGACAGGTTTGGGACGTTGAAGCTCGCATCGAGTTCAACGCAGTAGGCAAAGAAGCAAAAGTTTCCTTAGCGGCTCCTCATACTCAGTCTAACTACACACTTATCGGCGAATCGGCTTCATCGCCAGGTTATGGTATCTCTTACTTGAATACCGAATCAGGTCGCCGCGCAGAGTGGTCTATTCGATACGCAGATGGCCCTCAAACTATCTACTACAAAACACAATTCCTAGTCGACAACCAAGCAAAAGTTGATGCTATACCGCCAGAAGGCGAAGTCGCACAGCCAAGCTTCGACGGCCCTGAAGAAGCCGCTTCTTTTGCATTGATTGATAGAGCGACAAAGCGTTCTGCAGACAACCTCACTTTTACCCGTGAGCTCATCAAAACACTTAACGATCCAGACAGCCAAAACTCAGCGCTTATTCTGAATAACATGACTAAAGTGGAAGCGACACACAAGCTACTTTCAGCAGCAAACATTCACAATAAAGTGGTTGGTGTTATCGAGCTAGAAGATGGACGTCGTCGTCAATCTATCCAGCAAATGAACCAGATCTGGGATAACGACCAATGGGTTTTATTCTCTCCTGAATCAAGCGAACAGCAAGTTCAGCCAAACCTGCTAATTTGGGATGAATCAAATGTATCTCTATTAGACGTGGTTGGCGGTAAGAACAGTAAAGTTCACTTCTCGATGATTGCTCAGGAGGTGACTCCCACTGAAGCAACCAACAGTAAAGTCTCTGCGGATCAACTGTTAAACCTTTCCATTCATAGTCTGCCGCTAGAAGAGCAAGCGATGTTTAAAACCATCATGCTGATTCCTATCGGTGCTCTGATTGTTGTGTTCCTTCGTGTCATCATAGGTCTGAAAACGTCCGGTACCTTCATGCCAGTACTGATTGCGGTAGCCTTTGTGCAAACACAATTGGTAACGGGTATTGTCGGTTTCCTACTTATCGTAGGTACGGGTCTGATTATTCGAAGTTACTTGTCCAAACTCAACTTACTACTGGTCGCCAGGATATCCGCCGTAATCATCACGGTAATCATGATTATTTCTGTATTCACTGTGGTCGCGTTTAAAGTGGGTCTGACTGAAGGTCTATCCATTACGTTCTTCCCTATGATTATCCTATCTTGGACTATCGAACGTATGTCTATCCTATGGGAAGAAGAAGGCGCGAAAGAAGTAATGCTGCAAGGTGGTGGTTCTCTATTCACTGCGGTTCTTGTTTACTTAGGCATGACTAACCCGTTCATTCAGCACTTAACGTTTAACTTTATTGGTTTACAACTTGTTATTCTAGCGACCATCTTGCTACTAGGTAACTACACAGGATACCGTCTAACCGAGCTTCGTCGCTTTAAACCGCTAGCGGAGGACTAAGTTATGTTTGATCAGTTTACTTCACCGTTTAGGTTGAAAGACAAAGGCATAATGGGAATGAACAAGCGTAACCATAGTTATATTGGTCGCTACAATGATCGTTCCAAGTATCCACTCGTTGATGACAAGCTTAAGACTAAAATCATTGCTGAACAGGCTGGCGCTACTGTGCCAAAACTGATTGGCGTTATTGGTCATCAAGCTGAAGTAAAAACAATCCACAAGATGGTAAAAGAGTGGCCGGGTTTCGTAATCAAGCCAGCTCAAGGCAGCGGCGGTAAAGGAATCCTTGTTGTGACTTCTCACAAGGACGGCGTTTACACCAAGCCATCGGGTTCGACTATCAATGAAGAAGACGTAGAGCGCCACATCAGTAACGCTCTCGCGGGTCTTTTCTCACTCGGTGGTAAGAACGATGTTGCTGTAGTTGAAAACCTCATCAAGTTTGACGAGTGTTTTGACGGCTTCAGTTACGAGGGTGTACCAGATGTACGAATCATTGTATTCAAGGGCTACCCTGTAATGGCGATGATGCGTCTATCGACTTCGGCTTCTGATGGTAAAGCTAACTTGCACCAAGGTGCTGTGGGCGTAGGTATTTGTATCGCTACGGGTAAAGCCGTTCGTGCGGTTCAATTTGACCACCCAGTGACTCACCACCCAGATACGGGTAAAGAGTTGGCGCTACTACAAGTACCCCATTGGGAAAAGCTGCTGACACTTGCATCAAGTGCTTGGGAAATGACAGGCCTTGGTTACATGGGTACTGACATGGTTTTAGACCAAGAAGAAGGCCCGATGGTACTGGAGCTAAACGCTCGCCCTGGATTAGCAATACAGATTGCAAACGGCGCAGGTTTATTACCTCGCTTGCATCATATTGAAAACCTGGGCACACCGGCTGAATACCCAAAACCAGCAGAGCGCGTTGCCTACGCTGCTAAGCAATTTGGTGTTCACGGTAGCGAAATTGTTCAAAACTAAGCTCATCTAAATTAAAGCGAAACGACTCAGTTATTGATACTGAATCTAGCTCGATAAAAAGGCCGCATAACTCTGAGAGTTACGCGGCTTTTTAATGCCAGCCGTCTTCACCGAGCTAATATGATTAAGCCTCTGTTACTTCACACTCAGGCTCACGAATAGGAACAATACGCACAGCCGCCACCTTAAATTCAGGGATCTTCGCGTGTGGATCAGTCGCTGTGGTAGTCAAACGGTTAACTGGTGATTCAACAAAATGGAATGGAATAAATACCACACCCTTTTGCATTCGTTTAGTCACAAAGGCCGCGATTTCGATTTCACCACGACGTGTTGAGACCTTAAGCATCTGACCATTCGAGATACCTAGCGCTTCAGCATCATGAACACTCACCATGGCACGCGGCCCTGCTAAGTTATCCAACCCTTTTGTTTTACGTGTCATGGTTCCGGTGTGGAACTGTTCTAGAATACGGCCTGTCGTTAATACTAACGGGTATTCCGCATCCGGTAGCTCAGCAGCGTATCTAAACGGAATCGCCTCCATTTGACCACGCCCACGCGTAAATTGGGTCTGGTGCATGATACGTGTGCCATCAGGGTTGTTCTTATTACTTGGCCATTGCACGCCGTTCACCGTAATGTTCTCCCAACGTAAACCACCATACTGTGGCGTGACACGCGCTATCTCATTGGTGATATCAGCAACCGAGTCATATTCCCAATTGCCGCCCATCGCATTAGCCAACATTTGGATAATCACCCAATCTTCTTTCGCTTCACCTGGAGGCAATACCGCCGGGTTAATACGCTGAACACGACGCTCGGTATTAGTAAAATGACCAGACTTCTCAGCAAACGAGCAAGACGGTAGCACCACATCGGCATATTGAGCGGTTTCGGTTAAGAAAATATCTTGAACCACGAGGAAATCTAACGCTTCAAGACCTTCAATCACATGCGCTTGGTTCGGGTCACTCAGCACTGGGTTCTCGCCCATTACGTACAGACCACGAACATCTCGATGACACGCTCCATCAATAATTTCGGTCAACGTTAAGCCTGTTTCAGCCGGTAGGTCAGAAACACCCCACTCCATCGCGAATTTTTGACGAACCATTGGGTTGTACACTTTCTGATAACCCGGAAGGTTATTTGGCAATGCGCCCATGTCACACGCACCCTGAACATTGGATTGACCACGTAATGGGTTGATACCGCCGCCTTCAATTCCGATATTGCCACACAAGAGCTGTAGGTTAGCGATTGATCGAACGTTATCGTGACCAGTGGTATGTTGCGTAATGCCCATCGAGTAGTACACCGCTGTACGCTCTGCAGTACCAATCAATCGCGCCATTGCGAAGATGTCTTCCGCTTTAACGCCAGTTACCAGCTCCACTTTGTCTAGTGAATAGCTTGGTGACATTACCTCTTGAAGCAAGGTATCAAAGCCATCCACACGGTCTTCGATATACTCTTGGTCGTACCAACCGTGTTTGATGATTTGCTGCATCACACCATTGATCAACATTACATCAGTACCCGGTCGGTGCGCTAAATAAAGTTCAGCATGGTCAGCAATATCGATTCGTTTTGGATCGGCAACGATCAATCTCGCTCCACCATGTCTCACAGCTTGCTTGATATGCGAGCCAATAATTGGGTGTGCTGACGTGGTGTCGGAGCCAATAATAAAGATCACATCTGAGTGCTTGATGCTTGGAATATCATTGGTCATCGCCCCGCTACCTAGCGAAGCCTCTAAACCAGTAACAGTAGATGCGTGACAAAGGCGCGCACAGTGATCGACGTTATTGGTACCGAGTTCACGACGTATGAATTTTTGGAAGGCATAGTTATCTTCATTGGTGGTTTTCGCCGACGAGAACCCCGCTAAAGCGTTACTGCCAAAGCCTTGCTTAATCGCAGTAAACTTCTCGGCAATAAGCTTAACTGCCTCATCCCAACTTGCAGGTTGCAACCAGCCATCTTTACGAATTAATGGTGTGGTTAAACGCGCATCGCTGCCCACAAAATCGAAGCCAAATCGTCCCTTAACACACAACATGCCTTCATTAACCGGAGAGTCTCCGCCTTCGATATAGCGGATTTTGTTTTTCTGCTCATCGATATGCATGGTTAGCTTGCAGCCGACACCGCAATAGGTGCAGATGGTATCGACTTTCTTGAGTACGTCTGTGTCTCCCTGCTTTCTGTCGCGAGCATCCACCATTGCACCGGTTGGACACGCCTGAATACACGATCCACATTGAACGCAGTTTGAGTCGCCCATTAAGGTCTTGTCCGCCCCAAAGTTAGGGCGACATTCGGGTCTTGATGCAGGTTTGCCATCCGATTGATTCATGAAGCTTAGAACGCCATGAACATTCTGTTCGCGACAGGCTTGGATACACTGGCCACAACTGATACAGCGGTTGGCGTCAAAGATAATGAACTCAGAACTGTCATCGACCGAAAATTTTTGTCTTGTTAACCCGACCTTCGCTTCTTCAGCACGAATCGCCTGCCAACTCTCATTCGAAGCCACATCGATTTTGTATTCAGGATGGGTTTGCGTTGCTTTGTATTCAGTCGAGTAGTCTCGTAGGTCGCAATCTGTATTAGCTTGGCAGCCACACTCTAGACATCTTGCAGCTTCCGCTATTGCATCAGCATTCTCAAACCCTGTTTCTACTTCATCAAAGCTTTGTTCACGCTGCTCGGGCGTTAGTTCTGGCATGATCTTACGGGCCATGCGTTGTATCGACTGGTATTGCTCAGGATCCACCGCTTTGAGCTGTTTGTGCTTTCTTGAGTTAAACGGTTTGGCTGGAATATTGTCCATATCACCATGGAAGAAGCGATCGATCGCTTGTGCAGCAATACGCCCATCCCCCACCGCTTCGACTGCGGTTGCAGGGCCGCGTCGGAAATCACCAATACTGAAAATATTTCCGGTTCCGGTATGCATGGTTTGTGGATCAGCATCTGCGGTATTCCAACGAGTAAGAGGAATATCAATCGCTTCATTGTCCATAAAGCTCAGATCAGGCTTTTGCGACACGGCAGCAATAACCGTATCAAACGCTTCAACAAAGAACTCGCCAGTTGGTTTAGGGCTGCGGCGGCCTGAAGCATCAGCCGGACCCAAAGCCATACGCTCTAATCGTATTTCTGATACATGACCATTTTCATCGGCTATGTTTTCTGCAGGGTTGGTTAAGAAGTGGAACTTCACACCCTCATGTTCAGCTTCTTCGATTTCGTAATCTTCTGCTGGCATCTCATCTCGAGTACGACGATAAATCAGCGTAGTATCCGCGCCATCACGAACTGCGGTTCGAGCACAGTCAATCGCTGTATTACCGCCACCGATCACGGCAACCTTTTTACCAGTGACGTACTGCTGATCGGTCACGTAATCTTTCAGATAATCGACACCCAAATAACAACCGCCGAGTTCACTACCCGGGTAATTCATCTCGACCGCTTGTGATGCGCCAACGGCTAAACAAACCGCATCAAAATCGTTACTTAAATCAGACAGTGTAAAATCAACACCGAGTTTTTTACCGCACTCAACCACCATTCCGTTGCGACACATCAACTCGATTTCTTTATCTAGAATCGACTTAGGTAAGCGATATTCAGGGATACCGTAACGCAGCCAACCACCCGCTTGCGGCATCGACTCATAGACACTGACATCATAGCCTTCGTTAGATAGGTAATAACCCGCCGTAAGCCCACCGGGGCCACTACCGACAATTGCAATACTCTTGCCTTTATTCGGTTTCTTAGCTGGCATGTAGCTCTCTTGAGTCGCTAAATCCGCGTCGGCAGCGTGTCGTTTGAGTTGGCGAATCGCAATGGATTCATCAACCAAGTTACGACGACATTCGGTTTCACAGAAAGCAGGACACACACGACCAATTGAAAGCGGCATTGGTAATGTCTTTTTGATCACTTCAATCGCTTTGATGTGATCATTTTGAGCAATATGGTGCAGGTAAGATTGGATGTCGACCCCAGCAGGACAGGCTGTTTGGCATGGCGCCTCACAGTCAGCGTAGTGATCGGTCATAATGCGATTCAACGCTTCTTGTCGATGATTCGTTAACTGTTTTGACTGAGTGGTAATATTCAACCCATTAGACACTTCAAGCTCACAAGAGCGAGTAACACCAACGCCATCAACTTCAACGACACACAAATCACACGGCACTTTATCCGCTGTTTTGTTCAAACCACATAAAGATGGGATTTCCAAACCACATGTTTTTGCCGCTTCAAGAACGGTTTGTCCTTGCTCGACGATTCGATATTTCCCATCAATCACGATTTGAATCATACCTAAGTCCTACCTTTACCTTTCGCACACGCGAGTTATCAATAATTAAAATTTAAGTAATACAATATTATTAATATTATTAAATCTATGTCATTACCATACATTATTTGTGGTTTTGTGCGTGTGACCTCAAACAAGTTCCATTGATAATAACCCTAATGTATGAGTGGTCTTATCAGTGTCGACGAAAGGATTAAGCGGGAGGGGTTCTGCTGTAGAAGTAAAAAGTAAGAAGTAAGAAGTAAGAAGTAAGAAATTAGATTCAAGGTACAAAAAAGCCCCTAATGATTAGGGGCTTTGAACAAATATCATTGAGTCGCTTTCGAGCTTATAGCTAAGCTATCAAGGTTATTGCTCGGCTATCAAGATTATAATTCGGCTATCAAAGTTATTGCTCAGTCTCTTCGATAAGCTCTTGCACCGGAGATGCTGGTTTGTTTTGAGCAAAACCGCGCAGGCCAACAACATGTACGTGTTCGTGGTCTTTGAAGACCTTACGAACCAGTTTGTAGGTTGTACCTTTCTCTGGGCTAATGTTTTCAGGTGCTGCAATCAGAAGTTGCATACCCAAACGGTCACACAGTTCGAACAAGGTAGAGATAGATTTCGCATCCAGACGAGCTGCTTCATCAAGGAACAACAAACGACATGGAACGATGTCTTTGCTACGAAGTCGACGAGACTCTTCTTCCCAGCTCTGAACAACCATCAATAGGATAGATTGACCAGTACCGATCGCCTCACCGGTAGAAAGTGCACCCGATTCTGCTTGTAGCCAGCCGTCTGAACCACGGTTAACTTCCACACTTAGCTCTAGGTAGTTACGGTAATCCAGTAGCTCTTCACCCAGAACTTGCGGAGAACGTTGACCCATGTCAATGTGTGGGTTCACACGTTGGAACAACTTCGCCATTGCTTCAGAGAAGGTGAAACGAGTCGTTTCGAACAAGTCTTTATGCTGCTCTTGTTGAGTCGCTAAGCCCGATAGCAAGATTTCGTGGCTTTCACGGATCTTAACATTCAAACGTACGCCTTTAACCTGACCAAAGTAAATGTTCGACAAGCCTTGGTTCAGCATACGAATCCGGTTCTGCTCACGCTGAATCGTTTTCTTGATGATGCTTGCTACCGACTCAGAGCTGATCGCCAAGCGGTTTTCACGCTGCGTCAGTTCTTCTGTTAATCGAGCGAGCTCAACTTCCATCTCTTCGATTGCTTCAACCGGATCATCCGTATGAATGATGTCTTGGCGAATACGCTCGCGAAGGTGTTGATAAACCGCAATGTAGAACAGAACCTTACGCTCTGGATGTGCGTTGTCTTCAGATAGACGCAGCGAATCACGTAGGTCGTCATTGTCAGCTACAGCTAGACGTAGCGCACCCAGTGATTTATCCGACATAGAGCGAAGCTCGCCCGCCGTTAGGTAAGCCAGTTCACGCTTGTGCAAACGACGTTCAACATCATTTTCACGAGCTAAGCGAAGTACTGAACACCAGCCTGCTTTTGCTGCAACAACGAAAGTACGAAGTTCTGTGTACTCTTTCTGAACTTTCTTAAGACGCTTAGCTAGGGCTTTCATCTCAAGTTCTGTTGACGTAATCGTACGCTCGTATTCGCTCTTACGGCTGCGAGATGTGTGCAGACGCTCTTGAAGCTCGTCACGACGACGTACAGCACGCTCTTCAGCGCCTTCATCAGCGTTTACGCCAAACTCTTGTAGCTCTTGTTTGAACTCTTGAACCGTTTCTTGCTTCGCTTGATGTGAGCTCTTCAGTGCCGCCAATACTTGGTTGTATTGGTTCATCTGTTCGCGAGCTTGCTTCAAACCATCGCGGCCTTTGGTTCTTGCTTGTTCAGCTTGAACCAGTTTCGCTTTTAATTGCTCGCTCAGTTCACTGCTCTTGTTAAGCAAATCAACAGAATCTGCGTAAGCAAAGTAGTGACGACGCTCAATCAGATCAGACAGTGCGAACACTTTGCCTTTTAGCGTTTGTAGCGCGTTATCAGATTGACGATATTCGGCTTCCAAAGCTTCGAACTGCTCTGGGTCAGCGTCTAGTGCAGATACGATCTGTTCTAGAGAAGCAAGCGCCTTGCCGTGCGTATTCAAGTAAGACTTAGCTTCACTCAGACGTTCTAGTTGTGCTTCTAATTCAGCTAAGCGCTCAGCCAATGTTTCGTCTTCTAAAATACGAACCATAGGTGCTAATTTATCTAGCGCACCGAGTGCCTGCTTGCTTTGTAGAAGCTGGCTACGTTGCTGCTGCTCTTTAGAGTTAAGCTCAGCCAGAGAACGAACAATTTGATTACGCTTATCACGAATCGCAGCAAGTGCTTGTTCTGGGTCTGCGTTAAACGCAACGTGCAGGTGCTTCGCAACAAAGCTGTTGAATGCTTGATATAGGCGATTCAGCTTTTGAGAGTCAAACGCGGCTTTCGCGTGGTTCTCAACAACAACATCACGCTCTTCGCGCAATTTCTCTAGACGTTGTTCACGAGCCGCACGGCCAAACAGTGGGATCTCAGGGAAACGTGAGTAACGCATTTGGCGATCGTTCAGCTGAACACATACTGCGCCTTCAAGCTCATCGGCATTAAATGAACTGTCATCAAACGCGTCGACATCGCCTTCTAGGATGTAAAGGTCTTCTGGACAATCATCAAGATCCACCAGCTTCTCTTTAATACCATCAAGATCAGAAACCACAATTGCGTGACGAGCTGGGCCGTACATCGCACTGAAGTACGGCGCATCACCAATCGTGATGTCATCGTAGATCTCAGAAAGCAACACGCCACCAAGCGTATCCGCCAGACCTTTGAGGCGAGGATCGTTAGAACCACCTGGCGAAGCTAAACGCTCAATCTCTTGCTCAAGTTCAGCTCGGCGCGTAGCCAACTGATCTTTTGCTGCCGCTTGCGATTTCTCATCTTCAAGCACTTGCTGCATTTGAGTCATCACCGCTTGGCTATCTTCTAGCTCAGCTTCGGTTTGATCTCTCAATGCTTCAAGCGCATCGTTTGCTGTGATCCAAGCAGGAGCAATAGACTCTAGTTTTTGAATCTCTTGGTCGTGGTTTTGTTGTACACGACGCTGTTCACTTTTCGCTTCACGTAACTCTTCTTGAGCGTACTCAAGCGTTTCGATCTGCATTGCATGACGTTCGCGCTCTTCGTCGAAAACCGCTTCGTCAGTCAGTGAAATGTTGTGTTGCTTTTGGTATTCAGTCGCAAGCTCTTTTACTTGACGCTGCTGAGCCACATCACGAGCCATATCACGGTGCTGAGCACGCCACTGCTGTTCATTTTCAACAACGTGTTTTGCGTTACGACCTTTCTCTAACGCTTGTTTAGCGCTGCTAGACGCTTCTTTACGTTCAACGTCACCCACAATACTTTTAACAAGAGCGAGTGCTTTGTCGAACTGTGCAGAAGCAGCAGAAGACATGTCTAGTTTATGCTTCGTCGACAGTAGCGTTTGAGTGCTTGATTCTTCTTGTGCTTTTAGCTCTGAAACCAGAGTTAGTGCGCTTTCTGCCGTAATAGATTCATCACCAAGCAACTGCTTAGTTTTCTCTAATGCTTGAACCGCTTGCTGGTATTGAAGTGCACGCGTTTGCTGAACATCCAACGCTTGTTGGTAGTCAGCAAGCTGAGTTTTCAGGCTATCCACTTCTTCTTCAGTGATGGTTGCCTGCTCTTCAGCAAGAAGTACTCGTTCTTGAGCTTCTTCAACCACCATAATCTGCTCTTCTAGACGCTCATTCAGCTCTTCTAGATCTTCGCTGTAGCGAGCAATTTTTTCTTGCTGACGAAGTGCAGTTTGAACCAACTGAAGATGATCCGATGCCGCTTGGTAATCTTGCTCTAGTGCCGATTCTTGATCGACAAGTAGTTCTAGTTCTTCTTGAACGCGATTCAACAAATTGTTTTGATCAAGCAAGGTTTCACGAGAACCGAACAGTTCACCACGGAACTTCATGGTTTGATCTAACTTGTTACGACGATCGTTTGCATGGCGCATGTAGTCCGCAGCCACGTAGTTCGTAGATTCAGTGATCAAGTGCTTGAACAGGTCACGATCCGACTGAGTCGTCTTGATCGCTTCTAGCGTCATGCGGTTTTCACGTAGTGCTGATTCCATGTCTTGGAATGCTTTCTTCACACCACCGTTTTGCGGTAGAAGGTAATCACGCAGAGAGCGCGTAATTGCACTTGAGATACCACCGTAAAGTGATGCTTCAATTAAGCGGTAGAACTTAGAACGGTCGCTGCTGTTACGCAGTTTCTTCGGTACCACACCGTATTCAAACATCTGTGAGTGGTAATCAACAATCGAAGAGAAGGCTTTAAAATGCGCGCCTTCGTATTGTGCAACCGCCGCTTTCACGTCGTTCAACTGACATACGCGAGCGTGGCTGTCTGAAACGTTCTGAATCAACACATCCGTTGGTTTCACATGGCTTGGAAGGCCTTGAATAACGAACGGTTTGATGTCGACTTTCTTATCACGACCCGCAACTTGCTGCAGTTTTACTGCAAACAATAGACGTTGATTACGAGAGTTCACAACATCTAGCGCGGCATAACATGCGCCTGGCTGAAGCTTACCGTAAAGGCCTTTATCACGAGATGACTGCGAGCTACCCGCTTCCGTTGTGTTACGGAAATGCAGAAGGCTTTGGTCAGGGATCAGTGCTGTGATGAATGCCGCCATTGTGGTCGACTTACCCGCACCGTTACCGCCAGAAAGCGTTGTAACCAATCCATCAATATCAAAAGTACGCGCAAAGAAGCCGTTCCAGTTGACCATGGTTAATGATTGATACTTACCTCTTTCAATCATGCTTCACCTTCTACTTTTGTTTGTTCGCCAGCATTTGACTCAGGGTCAAAGTCAGCTTGATCGTTAAAAATGTCTTGTTGACCGTTTTCGTCTACGTCTGCATCTACTTCTGATGTGGCTTCCGCTTGTTCTTCATTCAACAAGCTACCTTGGTTAGGCTCTTGGGTATGCACCACAGCTTCACCATCACGGATAAGACGTAACTGCGCTTCTTTCATATCATCGCCAACACGAACGTCAGCGCCAAAACGGAATACCGCTTCGCTGATACGGAACTTGCCGGTTTCACCAATCGCAATCAACATACCGATACGGCGTAAGCGACGTAGAGAAGTACGTACTTTTTCGAACAGCTTTTCTTTATCTAGGTCAGAACCAGACGCACGGTTGGTTGCTAGCTTCATGAGTTTTTTCTCATCCGCTAACGACATCAACTCATCAAACAGTTCTTGGTTGGTGAAGATACCTTCATGAGCAAGACGTTCTGGGCTTAGGTATAAGAAACACAACACCTTTCCAACCAACATGTCGAGCTCAGACAACACACTACGACCAATCAGAGACGTAGAACGCGGACGCAGGTAATAGAAACCTTCCGGCGCTTTTACCAATTCCGTATTGTAGCGTTGATAGAAATGCTGAAGCTCAACTTCAAAATCAGACAGCAACGCGTGGTTATCTAGATCTTCTGTTGAAACATGCTTGCCTGAACGCAGCATGCTATCTAGCGCAGGGAACAGTGGGTTCGCTATCGCTTTTACCAGTTTCTCTGGCATGTAATCATCAGTACTTGTTAATGACATTTGCTTGTACCTTTGCACCGAAATCGTTGATTGCCTGCCAATCTGGCTGAATAGCCTGATAGTCAGACTCTGAGTAACCTAAGCGTACGGCTTGGTCGACAACAATTCTGGCTAAATCAAAATGGTGTGTGCGAGGGTGTGCAGCGAGGTAATCGCGTAACACAAGGCCAAGATCAATTGGCGCGCCTTGCTGTTTGTGAGCTTTTAACATCTCTGCAATTCGATCTGAAAGCAGGTCATTCACTTGCTCAAATTCTTCGTACTCTACGTCGATTGGTGCTTGTCCCATCACTTCGTCATCACGAAGCATAAGCGCTTCATCACGAAGATCCGTCAGCTTCCCTGCATCGGCGTAAGTCAAAAGCCAAGGCGCATCAAAGTAGTCAGTGACTGACTGACGCAAGCGTTGGCTAAAGGCACGGTTTTTATCCATATCAATCGCGGTACGAATAAACTTGTGAACATGGCGGTCGTAGCCGATCCATAAATCGATGGCTTGTTGGCCCCAACTGGTGATTCGGTCTAGCTTCATCTGCAAGCCGAACAGGGTTTCGCCAACGAACTCGAGTTCATCGTCACCGTAAACAATTTCTTGAATATCGAGGATCTGTGTTTGCAGTTCATCCCCCGCCGCTTGCAAGGTGTCTTGCAATTCTTTTAGTGTGGACGAGGTTTCTGAAAGCAAGGTTTCACAGTTGTTAATCGCCTCTCGCCAATCCTTGTTTAAAAGGTCGGCAATTTGCTGTTTAACGGTTTGCTGCTGCTCATCCATAACACGTTGGTTAAGATCAATCTGATCGAAAATTTCACCAACAGAATACTTGAGCACGCCGTAAACATTCTTTCTCCAATGTCCTGGAGTTCCGCCTTTTTGTGCTGCTTCAATGGCTTTTGCCATCTCATCCGCAACCATAGAAAGCTGGATAGACAGTTTTAACTTAGAGAACTGACGGTGGCGTAAGTAATAATCTGAAATACCAATCGCCAGTGGCGACAAGCGATAAATACTCGCACCATCGGTGATTTCGCTGGTAAAGCGGCTAATCAACTTCTGTTTAACTAACTCGTTGATGGCATTGTTGGCACGAAACGCGGACGCTTCGCCAGTATCTTCAAACAGTCGAGTGACGATGGTAAATGCATCGTGCAGTTCACCCTCGCCCAACTCTTCATCGAACCTTTCATTGCTTAGTACTGCGATAGCAATCAAAAATGCTAAGCGCTCTGGTGGCAAGTTTAATGAAAAATCATGCTGCTTGACCCAGCCCACCAACTCATCAATTGGCTGCTCTTCGGCAGTTTGAGTCATTTCACTCATTGTGGTTCCTGTTACTGTTCTTCGTCATATCGAATGTATTAGATATGACGCCTATTTCTTTATGACGCGGGCTTCTTACGATTGCATAGCGCATGTTGTGGCTTCTTTTACCACATTCACCGCTGTTATTGCGCAGGTTTTTGAGCCCAAACGTGAATATAACGGCCTAGTGACAGATATGGCTCTTGGCGACATAGCTGTTTTTCCAGTTCCAATACATCTTCAAATTGGTAATCTCCCATGTACTCCATATTACCTATGTAGTCACTGAAAGAGCGAATGCCTGATTTACCACAGATTTCTAGACCAGCGTCTTCTATCCATTGATAAACCTCTTCCGGCTTCAAGCCTTTTTGTGGTTGCAGCTTAAACCGTTTTCGATGTGGCATCCCATTCAATACATGAGGAATGTTGCCACAAATCACATTTTTCAGGACTAATCCGTGGTGGTTGTAAAACATTATCGAGGCAACGCCACCCGGTTTAACTTGTTCAAGCAATAAATCAAGCGCCTCTTTAGGATCGGCTAACCATTCCATTACGGCATGAAACATCACAAAATCGACTTTCTCATCTAGATGTTCTGCGACTTTTTGTACTGGTGAATGAATAAATCGATATTGCTCTAGCAAACCCGCTTCGCTGATACTTTCTTCTGCGAGCTTCAGCATTTCAGAAGAGAGATCACACAGAGAAACGTTATGCCCAAGCGACGCAATTTTTTGCGACATCTGTGCAAGGCCGCCTCCAGCATCAAGCACATGCAGCGGAGAAGCTGATTGCTCAAACTTGCTCAAAGCTTGTTCTAAATCTTCCCATACGATGATCTGACGGATCTCTCCTTTGTCAGAGCCGTAAATATTTTTTGCAAATTTGTGGGCAATATCGTCGAAATTACGGTCTTCAGTCACGGCTACTTGAGTTATTATGTCCTATCGTGCCTGCTATTCTGTCACAGGAATTTCAGGAATAAAGAGGCGATGTCTCTTTTTACTACTAAGTGATGTTTTTTCGGACTATTCGGATATGTTTGAGCTGAAAAAAGTAGTGTCTTCGCTATTGATGCCACTGCCAGCAATGTTAATTCTCGCTTTTCTGGGTTTAGCCCTAGTGATGTTTACTACCAAAAGGAAGACGGGTTGCTTAATCACCCTTTCAGCCCTATGTGGTATTTTCCTAATCGCTTTCCAACCAGTTTCTAGTCAACTTTTAATGCCAATGGAAAGGCAACACACCGCTTTTTTACCTGTCGATGAAACCGTCGATTACGTAATGGTTCTCGGAAGTGGTCACGTCGTAGACGACCAAATTCCACCGACATCAGAACTTAGCCGCACCGGCCTGATGCGTTTAAGTGAAGGGATTCGTATTCTACGCCTTTACCCTGGTGCAAAACTCATTTTGTCTGGCTATGGCGCAGGCACTGAAGTCAGTAACGCAAGAATGATGGCTAAAGTTGCATTAGCACTTGGCGTAGCAAAGCCCGACATCATTCTGCTTGAAACCGCAAAAGACACCTGGGAAGAAGCTCGCCAAGCCGCTGCGTTCGTTAAGAATAAAAAAATGGTTCTGGTGACTTCAGCGAGCCATATGACTCGTGCACTCAATGAATTCCATGCAGCTGGTATGAAACCACTGCCTGCACCAACCAACTACCTTGCACAAGAAGGCGTTGTTGAGCCTTGGAATAAGTACATGCCAAAAGCTCTCTACCTTGAGCAGACTGAGCGTTACTGGCACGAAACCATGGGATTAGTTTGGCAAGATTTACGTGATTGGCTTGATACAAGCAATGACATTGTTGAAGAGCCGGTGATTCCAGAAGCTTCCAGCTTAGTTGAAGATGACGGTGAAGTTTCTGCGGCTCAGCCTCAGTAAGCCAATTGAATCTTTAAACTCATACTGAGCAGACTGAGTCGGCAAGTATTTTTAGGTTCTCTGTTCGTTAACAATGAAAGCTAAGCAATAAAAAAGCCGAGACATCAATGGTGTCTCGGCTTTTTACGTTTAAATGTCGTTGTTGATTAATCACTTCCGAAGGAAATCAATCACCAGCGAACATGTAACCTTCACCGTGAACCGTCACAAAAATTTGTGGGTTCTTAGGATCAAACTCCATTTTTGCACGCATACGACGAATCAATACGTCGATAGTACGGTCATTAGGCGCGTCCACTCGGTGGCTAATCATATTCAAAATACGTTCGCGGCTTAATACTTGATTAGGGTAAGAAGACAAAGCCACTAGCAGTTCGTATTCTGCTTTGGTCAGTTTCACTGGTTCGCCGTTCTTGCTTAACGCACGACGAGGGATATCAAATGTCCACTCACCAAAACGAACCACAGACTCATCTGATGTTTCTTCTACAGCGCCCGCTGCTGTTTTACGAGCAGCAGAGATACGCCAAAGTAGGTTTTTAACTCGAACTAATAACTCGCGAAGTTCGAAGGGTTTAGTAACGTAATCGTCAGCGCCCATTTCAAGGCCTACGATCTTGTCGATGCTATCCGTGCGTCCAGTAACTAAAATAATTCCAATGTCTGATTGACTGCGTAATTCGCGAGTTAGCATCAATCCATCTTCGCCTGGTAAGTTGATGTCCAGCATAATGAGGTCAACGTTGTTTTCTTCTAACACGTTTCTCATTTGAGCGCCGCTTTCTGCTTCGCTCACTGTGTAACCCTCGTTCTGGAAGTATCCAACCAGTTTACTGCGGGTTACCACATCATCTTCTACGACTAATACGTGATAGCTCATCTACACCACTTTTCTTATTTAATAGTTTCAGTGACTATTCTATTCATAACTAGTAACAATTCTAGTGGTACAGAAGATAAAAGCCAGAAACATGGATTTTTTTTGATACAAGACAATCTTAAACCTTGCTATTTATCGTCCATCGCAATTCAATATAGGCATTACTACTAACGAGTAACTTTGCGTTTCGCAAATAACCTTGTTATTCAGCCTTGGTGTGCTTATGCCCAAGTGACTTCAAGATGCATATAAGCAACATCACAAGACTAAGTCAGGATCTAACAAATGAAAGATACGAAAGCGTTCAACGAGCAAAGAGCAGAAATATACTGGTGGCTATCAAGCTTATTTGCCAAAGAGCTCACTCAAGAAGAACTCGATCACTACCACTCTGTTGAAATTCGTTCTTTCCTAACTGGTTTAGGCGAAAATGAGACACTAAAGCCAGCGATTGATAAGTTAGTGGATGCGCTGAACCGCCTACAAACTCGTGAAGATGCTCAGCTAGAACTGTCTGCAGACTTTTGCGATCTTTTCTTAAAGACAGATAAGCACGGCGCTCTTCCTTACGCTTCAATGTATATCGGCGAAACTGGCCTTTTGAATGATAAGCCAGCAAAAGATATGGAAGAGATCATGGCTAAGCACAACTTAGTTGTGAACCAAGATCTAAAAGAGCCAGCAGACCACATTGCTATCGAACTCGATTTCCTTGGTAACTTGATCATTCGTTCAAACGAAACGAATATTGAAGAAGAACTAGAGAATTCATTTGCCGCTCAACAGCAGTTTATCGAACAACAACTGCTGACTTGGTTACCAAAGTTCAACGTGAAATGTCATGACGTTGATGAATTCGGTTTCTACGCCTCCGTCTCATCGTTGCTACTCGCATTCTGTCAATTAGACACTCAATATTTAGCTGGTGAATAGCTTATTGGATGACTCGTTAAATAAATTCAGAAGAATGTGACAATTCACCCGGATTTCCGGGTGAATTTTATTGCGAGTAATTTCTAGTCAGTCTAAAATTGTGACCGCAAACGATAAAATATGAAACATTCACGAAATGCTATGCTTATTATAGTTTTGAGCATTTCGGTGTTAAGACAAGCCGCTCAATAGCGGTTTTTTGTTTTTTAGCACTTTTAGTACCCAAAGAGCCCTACAAATTTAAGCTCTTAGTTAGGTAGCTTAACGGCTACTTTATTCCGTACTTTGGGAAAGTAGCTTCTAATAGGATAAAACCATGGCCACTATAAAAGATGTCGCTCGCTTAGCGGGCGTATCAACAACAACCGTTTCTCACGTAATCAATAAAACTCGCTTTGTTGCAGAAGCAACGCAAGAAAAAGTAAACAAAGCCGTAGATGAACTGAACTATGCACCAAGTGCTGTTGCTCGTAGCTTGAAGTGTAATACAACACGCACCATCGGCATGCTAGTGACTCAATCAACTAATCTATTCTTCTCTGAAGTTATCGATGGTGTTGAGAGCTACTGCTACCGTCAAGGTTACACTTTGATCCTGTGTAATACGGGCGGTATCTATGAGAAGCAACGTGACTACATTCGAATGCTTGCAGAGAAACGTGTAGATGGCATCTTAGTTATGTGTTCTGACCTAACTGAAGAACTAAGAGAGATGTTAGACCGTCACGCTGACATCCCTAAAGTTATTATGGACTGGGGCCCAGAGAGTTCTCAAGCTGATAAGATCATCGATAACTCTGAAGAAGGTGGCTACCTAGCGACCAAATACCTTATTGAACGCGGTCACTCTAAGATTGCATGTTTAAGTGGCCACTTAGACAAAGCAGCATGTGTTGAACGTATTGCCGGTTACAAGCGCGCACTTAACGAAGCTAAAATTTCTGCCGATGACAATATGATCATCGAAGGCAACTTCGAGTGTGATACGGCTGTTCTTGCTGCAGAACAAATCGTTGAGATGGAAGATCGTCCAACGGCGGTATTCTGCTTTAACGACACAATGGCACTCGGCTTAATGAGCCGACTGCAAGAAAAAGGCATCCGCATTCCTGAAGATATCTCAGTGATCGGTTACGACAACATCGAACTCGCTGAATACTTCTCTCCGCCGTTAACGACAGTTCACCAACCAAAACGTCGTGTTGGTAAGAATGCATTCGAAATTCTATTGGAGCGCATCAAAGACAAAGACCACGAAAAACGCGTCTTCGAAATGCACCCTGAAATTGTTGAACGAAGTACAGTTAAGACGTTAAATTAATTGATAATTCGAGTTTAATTTCATCAAGCGCACCTTTAGGTGCGCTTTTTTTATCAGCAACTATAATGAACCCAGATGCACAACGGAAAGATCATTAATTGAAGCAGTATCACATTTTAAAATATCAAGTGTGAGCTTCATTCAACAAAAACTTTATTCTATTCAATCAGTCACGCACAGGGCAAACCACTCGAAAGAGTGAGACGCAAAGCTTCCGGCCTAAACCACTCGTTGGTATGGTAGCGGGGTTACCGATGGCAAAATGCAGTAACTACTAATAATTTAGTAATTTACGGCTTATTGACAATTTAATTGCAACATTTTGCTAATCTCTCGGACCTGCTTATTTGGTGGCGTAGTTCAAATACACCGAGATAAATAACATGGATAAACCGATACTAAAGGACTCGATGAAGTTATTTGAGTCCCTAGGAAAAATAAAATCACGCTCAATGTTTGGTGGCTTCGGTCTTTTTGCTGATGACACTATGTTTGCTCTGGTTGTAAATGACCAGTTGCACATACGCGCAGACAAAGGCACAACGAAACAATTCGAACAACAAGGGTTTCAACCGTACGTCTACAAAAAACGTGGTTTCCCTGTCGTTACTAAATATTTCGCTTTACCTGAAGGCCTCTGGCAAGACCAAGAGAAAATCTTGCAGCTTGCAACCACGTCTCTAGGTTTTGCTAAAGAAGAAAAAGCTGAGCAGTCTTCTGCTAAGCCGACCCGACTCAAAGATCTGCCTAATCTTCGACTCGCTACCGAGCGTATGTTGAAAAAGGCAGGGATCGATTCTGTAGAACGTTTATATGAATCTGGCTCTGTAAACGCATTTAACGCCATCAAAGAATCGCATGCGTCTTCTGTCAGTATTGAACTACTTTGGGCGCTAGAAGGCGCGATTAATGGTACACATTGGTCTGTTATACCGCAGCAGCGTCGCGAAGAGCTTATCAATCGCGTCAATTAACATTGTCAGTGCAATCTATATACATAACTAAGCCGCATTTACTGCGGCTTTTTTTATATCTGGTGAAAGTTAATCTATGCTTTGCCTGTCTATCTATACTATCGGTATGCATTGAAAATTTAGAGGAAGTATCAATGAGTAAGAAAATGATATTGGGTATTGTGTTGGTCGTAACCATCGTCTTGTTAGGCATCAATTTCGGCCAGTACTTAACGCTTGAAAATGCTAAGGCCCAACAAGCTGTGTTAAATGACTACATTGACAGCAACTTTATTGCGGCTGCCGCTATCTATTTTGTCGCGTATGTCATGATTACGGCTTTCTCCATTCCTGGTGCCGCTGTTGTAACCTTATTAGGGGCCGCGCTATTTGGCTTCTGGAACAGCTTGCTACTGGTATCTTTCGCAAGTGCGATCGGTGCGACCTTAGCTTTCTTAAGTAGCCGTTACCTGTTGCGTGACTGGATTCAAACCAAGTTTGGTGACAAATTGGCGACGATTAACAAGGGGGTTGAAAAAGACGGCGCATTTTACCTGTTTTCTCTGCGTCTGATTCCTGTATTCCCATTTTTCCTTATCAACCTATTGATGGGTCTAACACCGATGTCAGTGAGTCGTTACTACATTACGAGTCAAATCGGGATGTTACCGGGGACGGCGGTTTTCTTGAATGCTGGTACTCAGCTCGCAGAAATTGATTCACTTTCGGGCATCGTCTCCCCTTCAGTACTATTGTCATTTGCATTATTGGGGATATTCCCAATAGTGGCTAAATGGTTGATGGGTAAGTTTCGCTCAGCACCCGTAGCTGAATAATGTATATAGCAGAATAGTTTATAATATCTAAACAACACAGATAGCCGAATAAGGTTCTATTTCAATGAAAATCTTCAGTGCATCGAATCCAACAGAAGCTCATATCATCTGTGGATTGTTAGAAAGCGAGAATATTGCCTGTGAAGTCCGTGGTGAGGGGTTGTTCGGATTAAAGGGGGAAATCCCATTCACTGAAGAAACTGACCCTTACGTATGGTTATATGAGCCAGAATTGGCCAGTAAAGCTCGCATGCTCGTCAATGACTACCAAAAGCAGCAAGATTCGATCATCTATGAAGAGTGGCGTTGTGGTGAGTGTCATGAAGTCAACGAAGCGCAATTCGGCTCTTGCTGGCAGTGCGGTGCTGCCTCACCTGAATAGCAGGGTTTCAGTGACCTGATAGAACGATTCGGTCAGATACCTCCTCCAATTAAAAACGGGAAGCTAAAGTTAGCTTCCCGTTTTTATTTCAATTCGATTAACTCATCATCTTTGATTTCACGCCTAGAAAATCACTGAATTTGTTTTTGAATAAACGCAATCGAACGCTGATTAAACTCTTCAGGGTTTTCCACGTTACACACGTGTCCACAATTCGGGATTTCTACTAGCTCACTCGATTCATGCGCTGCAACCATTTCTTTTACAGGCTTAATAAACATGTAGTCACGTTCACCCATCAAATAAAGAGTCGGTATTGGTAGCTCTCTATCTTTAAAATATTTCATCAAGGGGTTTACATCAGCCGTTAAGATAAACCAGCGTTTAAATTCTTTCTGGCACAGTTTTTTGGCTTCGCGGATAAAAAGGTGACGAGACTCTTTTTGGCTTTTTTGTGGCATCACAACATAAGCAAAAAGGCTGTATAACCACATGTAAGGAATGATGTGCTTGCTGAGGTTACCCAACTTGATTAACACTTGAGAGCGAGTGTTTAGCTTGGTGACAGCGCCACCCAGTACCATTGAACGTACACGGCCAGCCGCCAGTTCGGCAACGTTACGCACAATAATCGTGCCCAAAGACATGCCAACGAAATGTGCAGAACGGATCTTAAGATGGTCTAACACTTTAAGAATATCAAGCGTCACCGATTTGAACGTATAACGATTCGAAATCAGCCCTTTAAGTATATTGTCTGATTTACCGTGCCCTCTCAGATCAATGAGAAGTAAGTTGAAATGCTGTTTATACGCTTTGATCTGCTTGAACCAGATGGAGGAACTGCCTCCTGCGCCATGCACAAATACAACCCACTCATCGCTCGTAGGGTGAGTAAATGTTTTATGAAATAGTAAACTCTCAGACATACCTATCGCTTTAATTATTGGAATGGAGCTATGCCTCATCACGAGGCGATGACTAAGGATACCACGCTATTAAGAACTTTAAGTGATAATAGTGTCAAACCTATCATTAGTCATGCGAATACCTACCTCACCTTTTCTACCTGACAAAAATGAGTTTGCAAGCTTTGTCTTCGTAAACGTGATGTGCTCTGACCAGGAAACAAAAAGGCACTCAACAATTAGAGCGCCTTCATTTATTACGAGCTGTTGTTGCCCGCCCGCTAATTTTAAAGCTAAGTCAACAAGTTAAAATGCTGAATGATACATAGCTAGGTATTCTTTAGCCGCATCTTCCCAACTAAAATCTTGCTGCATCGCATAAAGCTGAGCACGCTTAATTTCAGATGGGTTTTGTGCATAAAGCAGTAATGAACGATGTAACACAGCCAATAACGCCTGCGGTGTTGGCTCTTCAAAAGCAAACCCAGTCGCGACTTCAGGATCTTCATCGTAATCATTCACGCTGTCTTTTAAACCTCCCACAGAACGAACAATCGGCAAAGTACCGTAAGCCATGCTGTAGATTTGGTTTAAGCCACACGGTTCAAATTCCGAAGGCATCAAGAAGAAATCAGAGCCTGCTTCAACCAAGTGCGCAAGTTCATTATTGTACGCTTCTACGAACGAGAACTTATCTGAGTGAAGCGCTGATAGCTCTTTCAATTGACTCGCCAAAACCGGATCGCCAGTACCGACAATCACGATCTGAAGATCATTTTTCAAAAACTGTTCGATGATAGGCAGTAAGTAATGAACACCTTTTTGATTCGTCAAGCGACAAACCATGCCATAAACCGCGCAATCGGCAACGGGTAAACCTACATCTTGTTGCAGTTTTTGCTTACAAGCTGATTTTCCGCGAGCCATGCTGTGCTTGGTCGCTTTGTATTTACGAGGAAGGAAAGCATCAGTTTCCGGATTCCAAGCCCCATAATCACACCCATTCAAAATGCCGAACAGATCAGCAGATCTGTGTTGGAATTCTGCAGCCATACCGTGGCTACCTAATTCCGTTTTCAACTCTTCTGCATAGGTAGGACTTACTGCGTTCACTTTATCCGCACACATCACTCCAGCTCTTAGCATAGTGACATGAGTGTCACTCACTGAAGCTTCAGGCGCATGGTAACTGTGCATCTCTGGCAGGAATTGAAGTTCATCGTAGGCGAACACACCTTTGAAAACCGCATTGTGAATCGAAATAACACTGCGCGTATTTTCAAAGAAATCGTGTTGTTGATAACGCGATTTAAGCAAGAAAGGAACGAAACCAGTATGCCAGTCATTTGCATGAATGATATCCGGTTGGAAACCAAGCTTAGGAAGCATATCAAGACAGGCTGCACTAAAGAACGAGAACCGCTCTCCGTTATCAGCATAAGCTTGATTGTTTTCTGCGTACATTTCCGGGCGGTCGAAATACTTGGCACATTCAATACCAAAAACTGGAACGCCTTCTACGCTCAGTTTTTTAACTTGATAAGCCGTATGAGGCCAATGATCGAGTTCAGTCGATAAAATAACTTCTGCTGAATCAATGTTTGGAATGTTTCTATATGCGGGGATAGTCACTCGAACGTCCTGTTCGAGTGTTTGCAACGCTTTCGGCAGTGCCTTGGCTACATCAGCCAAGCCACCACTTTTAATCAAGCCTTCAACTTCAGACGCTACAAAAAGTACCGAGAGAGTCTTAGTAACCAACTCGTGCTCCTTTAGAAATCACTACAACACCATCGTCAGATACGTGATAATGCTTTTTGTCTTCTGTCAGATTCACACCAATCTGTGTACCCGGTGCGATATCTGCATCTTTATCAATGATAACGCGGCGCAGGATACAACCCTCACCCACTTTTACATCACCGAGTAAGATACTTTCGCTAATATCACACGCTGATGCGATATTGCTGCGGAAGCCCAATACACTCTTTTCAATACGCGAACCACGTACATAACTACCGCTACACACAAGGCTATCAATGATCTGAATTCGACCATTTGCCGAATCAGTAAACGTAGCTGGTGGTAGTGGCGGGTAATAAGTGTGTAGAGGCCATTTACGGTTGTATAGCGAGAATGGCGCATCTTTCTTAAGAAGGTCCATGTGCGCTTGCCAGTACGCGTCAATCGTACCTACATCGCGCCAGTAAACTTCTTCTTTCTCACCAGTAATACGGTTGGTGCTGAAATCATAAACAAACACGTCACCACGTGGGAACATGTTTGGAATAATATCTTTGCCGAAATCGTGTGTCGAACCTTCTCTATCAGCATCTTCCGTTAGTTCAGCAAAAAGCTCTTTCGCTTCGAACACGTAGTTGCCCATTGAAACGAGCGCTGATTCTGGATCGCCCGGGATCGACTTCGGATTTGCAGGTTTCTCTTCAAAGCCAATCATACGGCCGTCAGCATCAACCTCAATAACACCGAATTCTGATGCTTCAGCAAGCGGCATGCGCAATGCTGATACTGTTAGAGCCGCTTTCTTCTCTTTATGGAAATCAAGCATCTGTTTGATGTCCATCTTATAAATATGGTCTGAACCAAAAATACATACTTGATCAGGTTCTTCCAACTCCATAAAGCCCATGTTTTGGTAGATAGCATCTGCTGTGCCTTCATACCAACGCTTTCCTTTACGCATTTGCGCAGGAATTGGGTCGATAAAACGGTCTGTTATACCACTGATATTCCAGCCTTTTTTCATATGGTGGAACAGTGACTGTGACTTAAATTGTGTTAATACGTAGATCTTCATTAGATCAGCATTAACGAAGTTGTTCAAAGCGAAATCAATTAAGCGGTAACTACCACCGAAAGGAACCGAGGGTTTGCTGCGAGATTCAGTTAAAGGTCTTAAGCGAGAGCCTTCACCACCAGCAAGAATCATTCCCAATACACCAGCCATTTTATTCTCCATATATCTATAGCTTGTCGATGTTAGTACTCGTAGAGGTATCTTCCTCTGGGGGATGAGCACCAACACTTATTTCGGTATTTAGCGAATATCCATTCACATACAGTGACAATAT
The DNA here is from genome assembly GCF_041475025.1 of Vibrio sp. 10N.222.49.C12. Classification (NCBI taxonomy): domain Bacteria; kingdom Pseudomonadati; phylum Pseudomonadota; class Gammaproteobacteria; order Vibrionales; family Vibrionaceae; genus Vibrio; species Vibrio sp. 10N.222.49.C12. The sequence continues at coordinate 211,323 of NZ_JBFRVF010000001.1, forward strand.
CCTAAGCCAAACGTTGTTATGTGTGCACTATTCTTTGCACTTGGTTTTATATACGTTATCGACTTTTCGGCCGAATTCAATTTTTAATACGCCATTCTGTGGTACGTAAGCTGATTGCTTTCCCAAGACTTAAAGCAGCTCACATTACACCGTCCAGACGAAACATTACATTAACACCCGACACACATCAGGTATACAACTAAACGCTGATCTGTGAGTTACAATATTTTAATTAAGTTACATTCTCGTTAAAGTTGCATAAGAAAATCTGATTAATTGGCATTATTTATTTTGCAATGTGAATTTAATAAATTCTCGCAGACGAAACACCAGGTCAACAAGTTGCATATTTAGTCATATTGAGATCAAAAAAAAGCAGCCATTAGGCTGCTTCTTCATCAATAACGTTCAGTTATTTCTCTTTAGGCTTTTTACGCTTATCCGTAACTTCCCACTTACCGTCGATGTACAACGCAGTCCAACCGGACGGTTTTCCATCTACTTCAGTACGCACGTAGTTTTCTTTGGTCTTACGACTAAAACGAACCACTGTCGGCTTACCATCAGGGTCAGCAACTGGCGCTGATGCTAGGTATTGGAACTTAGGTGAGATACGGTCTTTAAAACGAACCAGCTCTTCCACTAATGGTGCACGTGTTTCACGTGATTTAGGGAAGTTGCTCGCAGCCATAAATAGACCAGAAGCACCATCACGAAGAACAAAGTACGCGTCTGAATTTTCACACGGAAGTTCAGGGAAATGCACCGGGTCTTCTTTTGGTGGCGCAACTTCGCCATTTTTCAGAATCTTACGAGTGTTCTTACAATCTTCACTCGTACAGTCCATGTATTTACCAAAACGACCGTTCTTCAGAACCATGTCAGAACCACACTTGTCACACTCAACAAGTGGACCATCGTAGCCTTTCACTTTAAATTCGCCGTGCTCAACCACATAACCTTCACAGTTCGGGTTGTTACCACATACGTGCATCTTACGCTTATCATCGATTAGATAGGCATCCATTGCCGTTTCACAAATAGGACAACGCTTTTTAGCTCGAAGTGCTGCTGTTTCAACGTCTTCTTCAAGCACGTTGATAATGCCTTCTTCATCACCAAGGTTGATTGTTGTCTTACAACGCTCTTTTGGTGGAAGTGCATAGCCAGAACAACCAAGGAATACGCCTGTCGAAGCAGTACGAATACCCATTTTACGGCTACAAGTCGGACACTCAATATCGGTTTCCACGATATGATTTGGCTTCATGCCACCAGCGTCTTCGTCTAAGTCTGCTTTTTCCAAATCGCCAGTAAAGTCTTCGAAGAAGTTATCTAGCACGCCTTTCCAGCTTGCTTCGCCTTCTGCGATTTGGTCCAACTTCTGCTCCATACGAGCAGTGAAGTCGTAGTTCATTAGGTCATTGAAGCTGCCATCTAGACGGTCAGTAACAATTTCACCCATCTTCTCAGCATAGAAACGACGCTGTTCAACTTTTACATAACCGCGATCTTGAATCGTTGAGATGATTGATGCGTATGTTGAAGGACGACCAATACCACGCTTCTCAAGCTCTTTAACTAGCGCCGCTTCAGTGAAACGAGCCGGTGGCTTAGTGAAGTGCTGTTTAGGGTCTAGCGCAATCAGATCAAGCTTATCGCCGATCTGTACTGCTGGAAGGATCGTATCTTCGTTCTTGCCCATTGGACGCTGAACACGAGTCCAACCATCAAATTTAAGGATACGACCTTTCGCTTTCAACGTGTACTCATCTGCTTTAACGCTTACTGTCGTTGAATCGTATTGAGCTGGCGTCATTTGACACGCTACGAATTGATTCCAAATTAGCGAGTAAAGCTTGTGTGCGTCTGCGTCTACGCCGTTTAGATCTTCCGACTTAACATCTACACTTGAAGGACGAATCGCTTCGTGGGCCTCTTGAGCGCCCTCTTTGCTGCCGTATGCAAGAGCTTTAGGTGGAAGGTATTGCGCGCCGTACTCAGAACCAATGTATTCACGAGCGGCTTCTACAGCTTCTGAACTCAAGTTGGTTGAATCAGTACGCATATAAGTGATGTAACCCGCTTCATACAGGCGTTGAGCCAGCATCATGGTTTTCTTTACGCCATAACCAAGACGCGTACTCGCCGCTTGTTGCAGCGTCGACGTGATGTAAGGTGCAGACGGCTTACTCTTTGTTGGGCGGTCTTCACGTTTACATACTTCGTATTGCGCTTTTTCTAAAACGCTAACAGCAGCTTGTGTTTGCGCTTCATTTTCAGGTTTAAACGCAACACCGTCTTTCTGTGCAACTTGCAGTCTAAAGTCGGTTTTCTCTGCTGTTTTAGTATCAGCATGCACATCCCAGAACTCTTCAGGGATAAAGGCGTTGATCTCGCGCTCACGCTCTACCAGTAGTTTTACCGCTACTGATTGAACACGGCCAGCGGACAGGCCTCGTGCTACTTTTTTCCAAAGCAGAGGTGACACCATAAAGCCAACAACACGGTCCATAAAACGTCGTGCTTGTTGTGCGTTTACGCCATCAATATTTAGCTCACCTGGAGTTTCGAAAGCTTGTTGAATAGCATTCTTGGTGATTTCGTTAAAAACCACTCGCTTGTATCGCGTTTCATCGCCACCGATGATCTCACGAAGGTGCCATGCGATAGCTTCTCCTTCGCGGTCCAAATCGGTTGCGAGATAAACATGGTCTGCGTTCTCAGCCAGTTTTTGCAATTCAGCGACGACTTTCTCTTTACCAGGTAGGATTTGGTAGTTCGCTTCCCACTCTTTATACGGGTTGATACCCATCTTTTTGATAAGAGCTTTGCGATCTTTTTCTTTCTTGATACGAGCTTTGTCTTCTGGGCTCATACCCTTGGTTGAAACTGCAGCAGCCTTTTGACCAGTACTTTGACCTGCCGTTGGTAAATCACGTACGTGACCTACACTCGACTTAACGACAAAGTCTTTGCCAAGATATTTATTGATAGTTTTAGCCTTGGCTGGCGACTCCACTATAACGAGCGATTTACCCATATTGACTCTAACGTCCTTAATCACGATGCTTCAGCACCAACAATTTAGCTTGTGGGCTTTTACGCATGATATTCTAAATTCATTGCTTCTTTTTTTACTATTGTGCGAGATTACTAGAAGATCAACCGCTTTTTTCAAAATTGGATCTGATCGCTCGACAATTCGACGACTCATAGATAAAAGGGTCACAATATAAAGAAGCTATAAAGTACTCACTAAGAATACTTGCAAGAGCCTATTCATCAGGCATTACGTCTAAACGGGCTCATACTAAGCTTGTCCGCGAATCTAACGCGAGCCCCATTCAATTATTTTTGCCGTAAATCACAAAATAAATTGTGGATGTTTGAAAAGACTCTCTTAATCGGTTGTGAAATCATTGAATTTCTAGTTCGACACCATAAACTCAACGTTATATTCAGTTATCAGAGATAAACTCATGACAAAGAAAGTAATAGCAGAATTTGATTTACTGCTTATCGCAAACCAAATTATCCAATCACATGATGACTACATTGAAGGCATGCGCGCAAACAGCGTAGTAGAAAAAGACGATGTACTCGTCTTCAAAGGTGAATACTTCTTAGACAGCAATGGAATGCCGACAGAGAATACAACCGCGGTATTTAACATGTTTAAATACTTAGCGCACCACCTTTCGAAAGAATTTACAATTCAGCAATAATTAAAAAGCTTGCCACTTAGGCAAGCTTTTTTGTTCCTAAACCTTTACATACTAAGCATTTTTATAGACTTAGCATTTTCAGCTTGTCGAAATAATCAGGGAATGTCTTTGACGTACAACCTGGATCATTAATCGTCACAGGCGTATCGCTCAAAGCAACCAGCGAGAAACACATCGCCATACGGTGATCATCGTAAGTATCAATCGCCGCATGAGTCAGTTCAGCCACAGGGTTAACAATAATGTAATCTTCACCCTCTTCCACTTCAGCGCCGACTTTGCGTAGCTCTGTTGCCATTGCAGCCAAGCGGTCTGTCTCTTTCACACGCCAGTTGTAGACATTACGGATTGCCGTTGTGCCTTTCGCAAACAATGCGGTTGTCGCGATAGTCATCGCAGCATCTGGGATATGGTTATAGTCCATATCAATGCCTTTCAGCTCGCCACAACGAGAAATAACGTAGTCGTCACCCCATTCGATTTCCGCACCCATTTTCTCAAGCGCATCAGCGAATTGGATATCACCTTGGATACTGTTTTTACCAATACCAGTGACCTTAATCTCACCACCTTTGATAGCAGCGGCTGCAAGGAAATATGACGCAGATGATGCATCACCTTCAACCAAGAAATCACCCGGTGCCGAGTAAGATTGCCCGGTAGGAATCACAAACTCTTGGTAATCATTATTGATCACGTCCACACCAAATTGCTTCATGATGTGCAGCGTAATATCGATGTAAGGTTTAGAAACCAATTCACCGTCAATTTTAATGGTCACTTCACCTTCAGCTAAAGGCGCAGCCATCAAAAATGCCGTCAAAAATTGACTAGAGATCGAACCGTCGATAGAAACCGTACCGCTCTTCAAACCGGTACCTGTGATCTTCAATGGCGGGTAGTTTTCGTTCTCTAAATATTCAACGTCGGCACCGGCTTCTCGTAGTGCTGTTACTAAGTGGCCAATTGGGCGCTCTTTCATGCGAGGCTCACCAGTAAGAACGTATTCACCGCGACCTAAACATAGTGCAGCCGCCAACGGACGCATCGCCGTACCCGCGTTACCTAAGAAAAGCTCTAGGGCTTTGTCACTTGAGAATGCACCACCAACACCTGTCACTTCACAAACGGTTTTGTCTGCAGACAACTGATAATCAACACCTAACTGAGTCAATGCATTCAACATATGACGAATATCATCGCTGTCTAGCAAGTTTGTTAGGCGAGTGGTTCCCGTAGAAAGTGCAGCCAAAAGAAGTGCACGGTTGGAAACGCTTTTTGAACCAGGTAGGTTAACTTCCCCGTTCACTTTTTGAATTGGTTGTAACGTAAGGCTTTCCATTAAATCTTATAGTCCTTGTACCACCCGAAGTCACTGGTGCGTATTTATTTTCGGGTGATGAATAATTCTTCGTACTTGCAGACTAACGAACTTTTCCAACGAACTCCAGAGCTAATCCGGCCCAAACCGGTGATTAATTAGCCAATCAATCGTATTTATATACTAGTACACGAGATCAACTCGAACACCATCTGGAAAATAGAGAATTCGTACATCATCGCCTCGGTTGAACAGCATCGAGTTATCGACATCTTGGATAATGTTGACCAACTTGTCGTCTTTGGTTTTGACCAATAACTCGACCAGTTTGTACTCTACTCTATATTGTGTGTTACCTCGGTTACGAGCAATACCCGCACCTGCTACTGCACCTACAGCTGTCGCCACTTCTTTACCAGTGCCGCCGCCAAACTGGTTACCAATCAAGCCACCAATCGCCGCACCTAACAAGGTTTCCCAACCATTCGCTTTCGACTCAACGATCTCTTGCTGAGTGATGTATCTGACCGTATCAATCTCACCATAAACCACCTCGTTTACTGGTCGAGCTTGGTTTCTGTTGTAAGCTGCATTTGCCAACATGGGCAAAACAAGTAAAATCCAAAGCAACTTCTTCATGGTAAAACTCCTAAAGACCTCTTGGTCAGTGATTAATCTGTAATGCGGTACTTATGACTATATACCTAACCGAACTTGATACTACTAGTATAGAGTTTCCTTCGCCTTTCGACGCGCTTGATGACCCCAACGGTCTGCTCGCCTTCGGTGGTGATTTATCACCAATGCGAATTTTAAACGCTTATAGCCAAGGTATATTTCCATGGTATGGCCCAGGTGAGCCTATACTTTGGTGGAGCCCTGCACCGCGAGCGGTATTTAATCCTAAGACATTCGAACCGTCAAAAAGTCTTAAAAAGTTTCAAAGAAAGCACAATTACCGAGTCAGCATCAACCAAGCGACGGACAGAGTAATTGGTTATTGCTCTTCACTAAGACCCGAAGAAGAAACCTGGCTAAACAGCGACATGCAGTCAGCCTACCGCAAACTCGCTTCATTAGGTTTCTGCCACTCGGTTGAGGTTTGGCAAGATGATGAACTGATCGGTGGACTTTACGGCTTACAAAGAGGCCAAGTCTTTTGCGGTGAATCGATGTTCAGCCTAAAGACCAATGCCTCTAAAATTGCGCTGTGGTACTTTTGTAAACACTTTACCCGATTCGGCGGACAACTGATTGATTGCCAAGTCATGAACCCTCACTTGGAATCCTTGGGCGCTATCGAGGTTGATAGGGATGAATTCCTAGGCTCTCTGCAATTACTCAAAGAGTTCTCCGTTGACGATGCATGCTTTAAAACCCAATGGCTAAAGGAAATGCCTTAATGAATCCAGATTTACAACAAATCAGAATTGGATTAACAGACAATCACGCTTGCAGCTACTTACCTCACTTCGAAGAGAGAGTGGCGGTCACGCTTGACGAACACATGCACACCTCAGATAACTATGAAGTTCTGCTTGCGAATGGATTTCGCCGCAGTGGTTCAACCATTTATAAGCCACATTGCGATAATTGCTCAGCATGCCAAGCGATTCGGCTTTCAATTCCTGAGGTTAAGCTTTCCAAAAGCCAACGACGGATCCTTAACAAAGGAAAATCACTACGTTGGGAACTGAAAGATGAGATGGATGACAACTGGTTTGACTTATACAGTCGCTATATCACCGCTCGTCACCGTTCGGGAACCATGTACCCACCCAAGAAAGAAGAGTTTCTACAATTCTCTAAAAATGAGTGGCTTACTACAAAGTTCATGCACATCTATGATGAGAACAAGTTGGTTGGTATCGCCGTAACCGACATCATGGCTCACTGTACGAGCGCGTTTTATACCTTCTTCGATCCTGATATAGACATTTCGATGGGAACACTTGGCGTTCTATTTCAGATCCAACATGCCCAGAAAGAACAAAAACAATGGTTATATTTGGGTTATCAAATCGATGAATGCCCTGCGATGAACTATAAAGTACGATTTCAACGTCATCAAAGGCTAGTAAATCAGCGGTGGCAAGGGTAGAATACGCGACAACTTTACATATTTTGATTTTAACGGCACAATCAAGCCGTTGAAAACCGCCAAATTTCGAAAGAGGATTAGATGGCTAAAGAAGACGTAATCGAGATGCAAGGCACTGTCCTTGATACTCTACCAAACACAATGTTCCGTGTTGAGCTTGAAAACGGTCACGTAGTGACAGCACACATCTCTGGTAAAATGCGTAAGAACTACATCCGTATTCTTACTGGTGATAAAGTAACTGTTGAGATGACTCCATACGACCTTTCTAAAGGCCGCATCGTCTTCCGTGCTCGTTAATTTTTAATTAGCGAATACAATAAGAAGCGGAGCTTAAGGCTCCGTTTTTTATTGCCTGAGCTTTTTACTACACAAGCAACTCAATCTCGCATCTCGCATCTCGCA